>JAIOTT010000388.1 GCA_021106655.1 Bacteroidales bacterium | reverse complement strand
GGTTCAAAATACTTATTGAATTTTGATGGATCCAACGATCAGGTTCATGTCGGTAATATGGGAAAAAGACCTGAGAGTGGAAGTATACAATTCTGGATGAAACAGGATGTAATTGAAAGCTACCCGAGAATTTTCAGTACAGGAGGATTATCAAGCAATAATCAGGGTATTACTTTCCTTGGTAATACAGGAGGTCTGTTTCGGGTTATTTTCGGCAATGATGCAGGTAGTGTCCAATATTTTACCCTCACAAATTCTCTTACAGCAAATACCTGGTACTTTGTAAGTGTAATATGGGACGAAACAGCCGGTAAAGTATGGGCATATATGAACGATCAATTAGTGCTTGACGGTTTAAATGTCTCTAAATGGTGTACTAACTTCACTGATGTCAGGTTTGGAATAGGATATAGCACTGATTATAGATTTTACTATGATGGGAAGATCAATGAGGTGAGAATGTGGGAAAAAGCACTAACGAAAGAGGAGGTTCTTGAGAATATGAACAAGACTTTAACAGGATATGAACCAGGCCTGATGGGATACTGGAACTTTGAACAAGGAAATGGAACAATTGCATATGACAGATCAAACAATGGTTTTGATGGTACTTTGTTGGGAGGAACTTCATGGATTGCCTCTGACCAAAACCTTTTGTTACCATGGTTAACTGCTGATACTACATATGGCACTATTATTCCCGGAGATTCTCTCATTGTGAATGTAACATTTAATGCAAACGGCCTTATTGCCGGAACATATTTATCTGATTTCTTAATTTTTACCAACGATCCCTTATACCCTGAGATTAATATCCCATGTGAATTGCAAATAACAGGATCTCCGGGCATAAGCTTTTCCGATACTGCTATGGTAATAGATACAACATTAGTTGGAGCAACCACTAATAATGTCTTATTCCTAACAAACACAGGTTGTGACACACTCATAATTGATAGTATCTCAAATCTATATCCAGATATCACCATCTCTCCGGATTTTGACACTCTTTTGCCCGGAGAGATCTGTGAGTTTGAAATTTTGTTTTCTCCAACATCAGTGTTTAATTATTACGACACTTTATTGTTCTATACTAATTATATAGATACAACATTTTGTATATCAGCTATTAGTATTCCTGCCCCATTGCTCTCTTACTGGCCTGATTCAATAAATGTTATATTACAGGGATGTAATGATACACTTATTGAAAATCTTAGCTTTTACAACACAGGAGCAGCTAACCTGAGTTTTGACATTCAGATTGATGAGACCTTTTATGAGGACTTCGAAAGTGGCCTCAGTAAATGGACATGGACGGGTAACTGGGGGATAGAAACATTTATGGGAACACATGTGCTTACCGAAAGCCCGGGCGACTATTACAGGGATAACTGGGATAATAGCATAACAATGATAGAACCAGTGCTTGTAACAAACAAAGACAGTTTTGAGATCTCATTCATGCTTGATACTAAGCTGGATTATTGGGAGGATTACCTTATCCTTCAATTTAGTATTAACGGTGGTAATTTCAGCGGTTGGGAATGGTATTATAATAATTTAAACTGGAACCAGATCACATATAACCTTAAAAACTATGTAAGCAATGGTGACCTTGTTAAATTCCGCTTTTTATTTTATTCCGATGAGCTCTTTTTTGATGACGGAGTTAGAATTGATGATTTTCGAGTAAAGGGAGTCGGATTCGCAAATCCATGGATCTCAGTTACACCCCAGGCTAATACTGTTGCCATCAATGATTCAGCAAATATTGATGTTGAATTTACTACTTCTGCTTTATATGGCGGTAAATATAATTCAAAGCTACTTATTACTACCAATGATCCACTTAATAATGAGGTAGCAATACCTGTTTCAATGATGTTTATTGGTGATCCTGTTATGTTGCTTTCCGATAATTGTTTGACCTATGATTCCACATTAGTTGGAGCTATTGTTGATGATACTATACTTATTAATAATACAGGCTGTGATACCTTATTTGTAACAAATGTTATTAATAGCTTATCTGATTTTTATGTTAATTATAACTCCTTTTTTGTGCCACCTGGTCAATCTTATGACTTAATAGTTTCCTTTAATCCGCAATCAATCGATAACTTCTTTGATACTTTACTAATTTTCAGTAATGCCGGAGATACATCAATCTGTCTTAACGGAATTGGTATTCCTGCTCCTACATTAATCTATGATCCATTAGCTTTCAGTGTTGTTTTCCAGGATTGTGATGATTCAACATCCTTACCTCTTACAATAAAAAATACTGGCCCGGGTGATCTTGACTGGGAACTTTATGTCATTGATCCAAATAATTCTGCACTTTGGTTTGATGGAATTAATAACTATGTAAGATTCGGAACCTGGAATGCAGGTAACAAATGGACACTGGAAGCATGGGTAAAACCAGAGTCAGTACCTTCGGGAAGAAGAAATATTGTCGGGGGCCTTAATTCATGTCTCGACTGGGCCATCTGTATGCAAAATGGGAAATTTGGAATTGTAAGCAAACCTACCAATGGTGCATGCTCAATGACATTCTTATCAGATGTTACAGCACAAGCAGGTCAATGGTATCATGTTGCAGGAACATATACAGGCAATAAAGCATATATTTATGTTAATGGAATTCTCCGGGATTCATCAGATGTTTATAACTATTCCGGAACCACCAATGCATTAAGAATTGGTGGAGAAACATGTTGTTCAGGGAATAATTTTCCGGGAATAATTGATGAAGTAAGAATTTGGAATACAGTCAGGACTGAGCAACAGATAAATGCTTTTATGCATACACCCATTAAGAGATATGATCCAAACTTGTTAGGATATTATACTATGGATCAGGGAAGTGGAAGTACTCTTTGGGATGATACTCCATATGGGCATACAGGGATTATCTATGCTTCATGGGAAAAGTCAGATGCACCTATTAGTCAGTTTCTTTCAATCGCTTCAGGTAGTGGGACTTTAGCATTCAGTGATTCAATTATAGTTAATATAAACTTTAATGCCCATAATCTGACATCAGGATACTATTTCAATGAATTACACCTGATAAATAACGACCCATTAAATCCGCATATTATTATTCCTTGTTCTTTAGAAGTTATAGGTGATCCATTTATAGAACTCTCTGAAAATTGTCTTGATATGGATTCTGTGATGATTGGAGGCTTTTCATATGATACACTATACATATATAATAGCGGATGCCAAACCCTGACAATTGACAGCATCACCAATATCCATCCTGAATTCTCACTAATCCCCCAATCTGTAAATGTTCAGATTGCCCCATATCAGACATATGAATTATATGTTAATTTTAATCCTACAGATCTTATTACTTATTTCGACACTCTAAGAATATTTAATGATGACGTGGACACATCAATTTGCCTGACTGGTACAGGAATTGTTTTCCCTGTTGCAAGTATACAACCCGATAGTTTCTCTGTAATATTTGATAAGTGTGACGATTCTACTATGGTTATGCTTAATGTTTATAATACCGGTACAGCAGGGTTAAGCTGGAATATACAGCAGGGCAACAGCGGGATAACGGATAATTTTGACCCTGCCCTCAACCCCTTTAACTGGACATCAGGAAGCGGAGTTGCTTCATCCAACTGTGGATATTATAGCAGCCCAAATGCTCTATATTTTAATGGACAAGGAACACGTCAAATTGTTTCAAAAAGCCTCAGTACTTTCGGTGGTGGCACTATTGAATTTTATTTAAAAATTGGTAGTGGAGGTCCTCCATGCGAAAATGCTGATGCAGGTGAAGAGATTATTCTAAGTTATACTATTGATGGGGGCTTAAGCTGGCATACAATAAATACATACAGCACGACCAGCTTCAGTAGCTTTACCTATATAAATGAAATTATCCCTCCTGCTGCATATGCCTCAAACACCTTTTTTCGTTGGAGACAGATCTCACATAGTGGAAGTGGCTATGATAACTGGGCATTAGATGATATTGATATATCCATATCAAATTATGCTTCCTTTCCGGTTGATTCAGGTTATGTTCAGGTGGGAGATTCAAACTCCATAGCAATAAGCATAAGTGCCCTGGGACTTAATTCAGGTGTCTATAGTTCATTTATTAATCTCTTTACTAATGATCCTGTTAACCCGGTTTTTCTAATTCCTTACCAGCTCACTGTTAATGGTGATCCGATAATCGAATTATCAGACAGTTGTATTAGTTTCCCTGCGACAATGATAGGAGATACTTATTCAGATACTGTTAACTTATACAACACCGGTTGTGAAGATCTTATCATCTCCTCAATTTATTCGAATTTAAGCGACTACAACACCAATATTTCTAACTCAACGATTTCACCCGATAACTTCGAAGAATTAATCATTAGTTTTAATCCTACAACAGTTGGAATATTCCTCGACACTCTGTTTATTATTAATAATGATGTTGACACTTATATCTGCTTAAGTGGTCAGGCCATAGAAGCTCCAATTATTAATATTAACCCTGATGATATAGATACCAGTATTATTTGTTTTGATACTCTTAATATCCCGATAGTAATTTCTAATTCAGGACCCGTTGATCTAAACTGGCAATTATTGCTACATGAAAATATCAACAACTTATTGATTCTTGATGGAGTTAATGATTATGTTAACCTTGGATACTGGTCAGCCGGAAGCATCTGGACTCTTGAAGCCTGGGCTAAAACATCAGCAACTCCCGCAGGGAGAAAAACCATTGTGGGAGGAGTTAATAGTTGCGCTGATTGGGCAATAGTGATGCAGGATAGCATTTTCGGACTCTCTATTAAACCTTCGAATGGAAACTGCTCTCAATTTGTCTCTTCGGGAGTTATGGCTGTTCCCGGACAATGGTACCATATTGCAGGGACAAATGACGGTAGTTATGCCCGTATTTATGTCAATGGTATTCTTAGAAACCTTGTCGAAGTTGATTCCGCTTATGGTGGAACTGCTAGTTATCCATATATTGGTGGATCTGCATGCTGTGGAAATCAGTATTTTCCGGGATCTGTTGATGAGGTTAGAATATGGAATACTGTACGATCACAGGGAGATATATATAACTTTATGTCAATATACCTCAATGGGGATGAACCCGGACTAGTTGGATATTATAGTATGGATGAAGAGAGTGGCACAACAATACATGACAAGTCTTCATCCGGCCATAATGGAACTATATACAACGATCCTTCTCGAGCCGTATCTGATGCACCAATAATGAACTACATCAGTACTGATATAATTGCAGGAACAGCTTTACCCGGAGATTCATCTCTGGTACATTTAACCGTGATAAGAAACTCCGTGGCAAGCGGACATCACTCTGCAAATCTTATCATCAACTCCAACGATCCTCTACATCCGTCTGACACTGTTTTTTGCAATATTGAATACCCGAATAATATCATTCTGCCGAATCTAGGTAATGACACCATCATATGCTTACAAGACACTATCACTCTATATCCGGGATCTTACAGTTCATATCAATGGTCGGATGGCTCATTCAATTCCACTCTTGATGTTGATTCCACAGCTAAGTACTTTGTTAATGTAATTGATGCAAACGGATGTGTGTTTTCAGATACGATGATGCTTAACGTAAGCCTCACCTTGCCTTTAGCTGATGCTGGAGGTGATAAAAATATCTGTTCCGGACATTCAACCTCATTAGACGGATCAGGTTCCGGGGGAACATTCCCTTATCAATACTTTTGGAATGCTTCAACAGGAATTATTCCTCCTGCTTTGTCAAATCCTGTTATTAACCCTCCTACAACTACCTCATATAATCTTTACGTTATAGATAAGAATGGGTGCAGATCATCAAATATTGATACTACAATAATTTTTGTTACTCCAAGCCCGGTGATTTTTGCAGGTTCTGACACAACAATTTCTCTGGGATCAATAATCAGTATGAATGCATCTGTAATAAGTGGCATTCCGCCATTTTCTTATCTATGGTCACCGCATGAAGGCTTAAATGATTTTACAATCCTTAACCCTTTTGCAAGCCCTGTAAGTTCAACGATATATACGCTGCAACTTATCGATTCAACAGGGTGTTCTCATACAGATGATGTTACTATTCTCATTAAATACTCCTTAAGCGGAGAAGTGTTTTATGACAATTCTGCTACGTCACCATTAAATAATACATGGGTTAATCTATTTGATATAGTCAGTAATTCAAATCTTGATTCAGTTTATACAGATATTAATGGTAACTATATCTTTAACAATCTGGATAATGGAAATTATCTTATCTGTGCAAACACAGAGAAAACCTGGGGGGGAGTGAATGCTACAGATGCACTGGTAGTCAGGCGACATATTGTAGGTTTTGAGCCGCTTAATGATCTTCCTCTTGTTGCTGCTGATGTAAATAATACTTCCTCTATCACCAGTGCTGATGCTCTTCAAATTCTCCGGCGAACTATTGGTCTCAGCTCTTCATTTGCTTCAGGTGACTGGGTGTTCGACACTAATTTCATATTTATCAATAACGGTAATCAGATAATTGATATGAAAGGCCTGTGTGTTGGTGATGTAAACCAATCATATAATCCTTCTACAAAAAAATCAGGAATACCATCAATAAATCTTATTAATGATGGATATATTAATTCAGAAGTAGGCAAAGAAGTATTGCTCCCGGTATATCTTAACAAAACAGAGAGTATCGGTGCTATAACTCTTGAATTTATTTATCCTGACAACGTGATCGAAATTCAGGAGATAATCTCACCTGCTAATGATCTTAAATTCAACTTTGAAAATAACAAGCTTCGTATAGCATGGAGTAATCCTGATCCAATACATATTGAAGAAAGCGAAGCTCTCTTAGTTTTTAAAGTCCGCTTGATCAAGGAATCAGCTGATCCTGTCAGATTTAATCTTGGGTATGAGTCTGAACTCGCAGATGGTAAGGCAAAAGTGCTTAAAGGATTAACTCTTAAGATTCCTGATTTAACATCAAAATCTGATGATCATGAATTCTCATTAGGAGAAAACTATCCAAACCCATTCAACAATACTACTGAAATCCCATATTCACTTCCAGAGTATGGAAGAGTACGCTTAATAATATTTAACCTTCTGGGAGAAAAGCTTAAAGTAGTAATTGACAAAGCACAAGAAAAAGGACAATACCGTATTGTTTTTAATCGCGCTGATTTGAATGATGGTATCTATTTATACAAACTGGAGTTTGAAAGCCGATGGAATTATTATGAATCAACAAAAAGGATGATAATCAACAAATAAACTCCACTAAAGAAATACAGCAATAAAATAATATTCAGTATATGAAGAAAAATATATTTTTAATCGCAATCAGTTTATTTTGTTCGCTTAGTTTATTCTCACAGCAAACAATAATAAAAGCTGATACTGTCATTGCCAACCCTGGAGACAGCGTTAATGTTTCGATTTATGCGAGTGATTTCAATAATATTGGTTCATTCACATTATTTATCGATTTTAACACCGGTTCATTGCAGTGGGGTCAGGCACTAAACTGGAATCCACAATTAGTTAGTGGAAACCCATTAGTGAATGCCGTAAATGGAACACTCATTATTGCATGGGCTGATGTAAATGGGGCTACTATTTCTTCTGATAAACTTGTAGATATTCAGTTCTATTTTATGGGAGGTGAAAGTGAACTTGTTTTCACTACCTCCTGTGAAGTAACTGATGTTATTGGTAATCTTGTTTCCCCTGATCCAATTTATTTTAATGGAAGAGTCTCTCAGCCACTAAATGTAATTATCGATGCTTCCCAAACAACTATTTGTAGTGGGGATACTGTTCAGTTAAACGCTATTGCATCCTATGGTACAGGAAACTATTCCTATTTATGGGCTTTAAGCCCAGTCGGTTTTGTTTCAACTATCAGTAATCCTATTGTTAATCCCACAACAACAACTACATATTTTCTAACGGTTTCCGATGGAATAGATTCAGCCTCAGATTCTGTTCTTATTTCTATATCTAATGTTCCTGCACCTATATTTTCAACTTTTAACATGTTACCTGCTGATAGCTCTGAGAATATGGTTGGTCCTATCTTGTTTTCCTGGTCCCCGGCCTTATATGCTGACAAATATGACTTTTATATCTGGGTCGATTCTTTACCTCGCCCGATCACACCATTTGCATCAAATTTAACTCAGATCTATTATAATTATACTCCCTCTCTCAATTTTGGTACCAGCTATAAGTGGCAGGTAGTTGCACGAAATAATTGTTTTTACACCGAAGGCCCGGTAAATCTTTTTACAACAAGATTCCTCCCTGATCTTCACATAAGTCAGATATCCACATCACAGGCTTTTGCCGGACAGCCTTTAACAGTTTCATGGACTGTCACTAATAATGGGCCTGGAGCAACCGTAGAACCTATCTGGCACGACAGAATATGGATATGTCCTGATGTTGAAGTGAGAATTGGAGAACCGGAGGATATTATGCTTGGGATGTTTGACAATCTCACTTACCTGCCAGCCGGCCAAAGCTATACAAATACAAAACAAGTTATGTTACCAAAAGGAATTGAAGGTTCATACTTTATTTTTGTAATTACTGATGCGGCAGATGCTCTTTTTATGGACTGGACCTTAGCCGGAGGCACACCTCCTATTCCGTATACACCAAATATATCAGGTTCTCCATATCCTTATATATTTGCCTGGAGTCATAGTGGAAGTTATTATGTAAAAGAATTGTCCAGCAATGGAAATTGGGATGATAATTTCTTTTATGTACAGATAGATGTTGTAATGCCTCCTGAACCAGACCTTATTGTTACTTCAATAATCCCACCCTCAAATGTATTCTCAGGACAGCAAAAAAATATTTCATGGACAGTAAAAAATAATGGCACTGTCACTGCTGCAGGATCATGGTCAGATGCATTGTATCTTAGCAAAGACTCAATATTACCGGATATTACTCAGGCAACATTGCTTGGTACATTTAATTACAACGGATACCTGGAGGCTGACAGTTCATACACTAAGGTTGAAGCTGTCACTTTTCCTTCTTTTGAGTATGGTGATTATTATGTGCATGTTATTACTGATGCAAGTGATTTAATATATGAGGGTTTATTTGAAGATAATAATTCAAAGGTTAGTAGTATGATGACCATATTTCTAACTCCACCACCTGACCTCTTTGTTACATCAATAAATATTCCTGATACGGCAGATAATAAAATGGATATCATGGTCGAATGGAGTGTGAAAAATCAAGGTGCTACCTCTACATTGGCAGGAAGCTGGTATGATAATATTTATATTTCCGACTCATCAGCATTTGATTCAACTTTAGCTATAAGTATTGGGGGAAAATATCACTCAGGAAATCTGGAGCCTGATAGTTCATACTTAACCCAAATGATGGTGCAGATACCTGAAGAGATAACAGGAATTTGCTATATATATATTTATACAGACATCGATAATAATGTTTTTGAACATAGCCAGGAAACAAATAATATTGTTCGTAGCGATACAAGTATCCTAATCCAAAGTCCGGATCTTTTCATCAGCAGTATCCAAATTCCTGTTAAAGAATCAACAAATCAGCCTGTAAATATCAATTATTCCATCAAAAATAATGGGCCCGGAAACTTATTACTGAGTGCTTTCGAAAATAAAGTTTATCTAAGCCACTACGAAGCATTTGTACAGGATTCTGTGATAGAAATAGGTGTAGTAAATTCGCTTTCATCCCTTTTAGATGGTGACAGTATTAACATCACACAATCCGTGGCTATTCCTATACATTTACATGGAACTTATTATGTTTTCATACAAACAGACTTTAATAATTCCGTTTATGAAGGATCAAATGAAGATAATAATATCAGCCGGTCTAACTCAACTATTGATATTATTCGTGCCGACCTTGCAGTAACTCTGATAGAGTTCGACCCCCAGGCACAATCAGGTAATTCATCAACAATACGATGGACTGTAATCAATAATGGCCCGGGAGCCATAGTGAATAGTTTCTGGAATGATATGGTCATGCTTTCAAAGAGTCCAATATATCAGGCTGACTCTGTTATTGTCCTTGGTATTATTGATATAGATACAACCGTTATACCGGGAGATGGATATGTAAAAAATCACTCCTTTGTCTTTCCTGAAATTTTATCAGGAAATTATTACATATATGTTTACACTGATGTATATGATACTATTTTCGAGAACCAAATTGAAGCCAATAATATTCTCAGAAGCACAACCACTATTGAAATAACAAATCCTGATCTGATCGTTTCCGAAATTAATATCCCACTATCAGCTAATTCCGGAACAGAAATAAATATTTCATGGATTGATATGAATATCGGGAATGGTAATGTAAATTATCGATACTGGCAAGATCAGATAATGATATCCCCTCTTCCTGTTTATTATGCGGATTCTATTATCGTACTTGGAACTAATGAGAATATAAATACTATACCTACAGGTGATAGCCTTATCATTAATAAGGACATTACTATTCCTCATGGGATCTCCGGTAATTATTATTTCTTCGTTCATACGGATATTGGTGATACGGTATATGAAGGAGGTATGGACAATAATAATATGCTGATTGATATAAATCCCATCTCTATTTCTCTTTCACCATGGATAGATCTTATCGTCAAAGAGATCATCCTCACTGACACTTCAGTTGCCGGTAGCCAGATCAATCTTCAATATTCTGTTAAGAACCAAGGTTATGCAGGAACTTCAGGGGCTGTATGGAAGGATAAAATATATTTATCCCGGATGCCGCTATTAGATACAAACGCAATATTTTTACAGGAGTTTGTTAGAAATACAGAACTTTTACCCGATTCATCTTATGAAGAAAATATCCTGATCACTTTACCTGCTGACCTATCAAGTGATAATTATTATGTTTATGTTTTTACAGATGCTGATAGTGCTCTTTATGAATATGTTTATAAAGACAATAATGTCTTAAGAAGCTCTCAAATTTATATCAGTCATTATCCAATTGATCTGGCTGCTCAAAATCTAATAGCCACTGATACTGCCTGGTCGGGAGATCTAATAAATATTGAATGGTCAGTTAAAAATATATCTCAGGTCCCGACAATATCAAGCTTATGGTATGATGCTGTTTATCTTTCCACAGATACGGTTTTTGATGCTTCAACAGATATTATGGTAGCTCAATGGGAAATTTTCGGACCTTTGGAAAGTGACAGTATCTACATAAAAACAAAATCATGTAATTTACCAAACGGGATATCTGGATTCTATTACATGTTAATGGTTAATGACCACACCGATATTAACAATGATACAGATCCTGCAAATAATATTGTTCTTAAATCACATAATAATAGCGCATTCCCGATTTATATAAACCTTACACCCTCTCCTGATCTCATAGTTGAATCACTTTCAGCACCACTTGAGTGTACATCCGGCCAGCCATTTGATGTTATTTTTTCTATAAGAAATATTGGTGTTGGGCCAACTACAAAAGGCTCATGGACAGACAAGATCTACTTGTCGACAGATTTTGTAATTGACAATAATGATGATGTTATTGGAACATACCAGAGAACATCTGATCTTGATACTAATGAGGTTTATATAGATACTCTTGAAGTTACAGTGCCTGTATTATTTGCAGGTAACTTTATTTTAATATATAATACTGATGATAATGATCAGGTTTATGAGCATAATGGTGAAAACAATAACACAAATATGGCATTTATCCTCGCTATTCAACCTCCTCCTACCGATCTTATCGTAAAAGATATTATCGTTCCTGATAGTGGAATAGTTGGAAAACCAATGGATATTCAGTGGACAATAAAAAATAATGGACAAAATCCGGCTAAAGGAAAAATGAGAGATATTATTTATCTTTCATCTGATACTATTTTGGATATTGATGATGCCATACTTGCACAATATGATGATTATGTCAACCTTATTCCTCTTTCTGAAAAAATAAAAAACACAACAACAACCATACCCGGAGTAGCATTGGGCGGATACTTTGTAATTATTAAAACAGATGTGAAGAATAATATTTTTGAGAGTAATGATGATAACAACACATCTTTTTCAAACGACAGTGTATATCTTGATGTAAACAAACTACCCTTTGATGTGTTAACACATGACACTCTTTTTAATGCCAGGGATTTGAATTACAGAGTTGAAGTTCCTGACACTTTACAAGGAGAAACAATGCTAACAACCTTAAGAGCTGACTCCATCAATGGTATAAATGAAATGTATCTCAGCTATAACAAAGCATCAAGCCGAATAAATTATGAATTCTCACATGCATTTCCTTACCAGGGGAATCAGGAATTGGTTGTACCGGCATTACTGGAAGGTAATTATTATATGCTATTATTCGGAAGTACTTTTGTCGGTAATTCCCAGTCAATAAGTCTTCTGGCTACAATATTAAACTTTGAGATAAGATCAATAAAAGCATCAACAGCAAGTAACAGAGGAAAGGTGACAGTTGAATTAAACGGTTCTAAATTTGTCCCCTTGATGGAAGTCTGGCTTGAAAATACCACTGATACCATATATCCAGACACCATAATTTATGTTGACCGATCAAAGGTATTTATAACATTTGAACTTTATGAGGAAGCTATCGGCCTGTATGATGTTATTGCACACAACTTCTGTGTAGGAACTACTTCACTTCAAAATGGATTTGAGATCATTGATGGTGACAAAGGGAAACTCGGTATTGATATAGTAACACCAGCCACAGCCAGGCCCAAACGTGTTACAAGCTTCACAGTTGAATATGCAAACATCGGGCATACAGATATTACAAACCCGACAATAATTGTTGACAGCCATACAGGCGCTCCTATTGCTATTGAAGCAGATGATCTTGGTCTGGAACTTACACAAATAGTAATACCATTGCAGATACCGGGAGAACCCAATAATATTTTGCGACCGGGTGTAACAGGCTCTATAGTAATTTATACTTATACCTCAGCAGGAATAGGAATAACAATAGGTTCACCGAATTTTTAATAAAAATATTTCTTTTAAAAAATAATTCTTTTGCCATGAATAAATATTATCAGAAATCTAAAGCCTTCATTTTATCAGCGTTAATCTTTGTTGCAATAACAAGCAATGTCTATGCCGATGGTATCGCAGGCCCTGACCGTACAATATGCAAAGGGGATACAATTACAATTGGTAGCGACGGAAGTAATGCTTCTGATTGCTTTTACTGGGACAATGATCAATGGATGCATAATCCATACAATCCCAAGACAAAGGTATGGCCGGAGCAAACTATTACATACAAGCTAACAAGAACTTCTGATGACTTTTCAGAAACAGAAATTGCTTACGTCACCATAACTGTGGCTGATCAAATTAACAGTATCACTGCAACAGCGGAAATGTGTTGCTGGAATGCCGGAGAATCAATCAGCCTGGATCAATTTGATATAATCACAAACCCACCGGGCCTGGGTGATGTATGTGATATAAGTCCTACAACTGTTCCAAGTGGAACTCTTACGGTGGGTGTATATACAACCGATGTCACTATATCTAACCAATGTGGTACAAGCAGTTTTGTTGAAGATATTGTGATTATTGATTGTGCCGATGAAAATATGGCAAGCAGCATTAGCCCCTATAGCATTAATATTATGGAAATGTTGGATGTTATTAATGGTATCTCTAAAAAAGCTAAGGTACTACCTTGCGATCCGGGAACCAGCATTGTCGGGACAATTACCAACCAAACTTTTGCTAAGTGCTGTCCTAACCGAAAAGGAACATATAAACCCTGCATAGATGACGATATGAGGAAAGTAGCAATTGATCTCACCTTCAGTGCAAGCATTGAATGCAGGGCTCCATGGGGTGTCCCGTATGTTGCTGCAGCTTATGCGCTTGCAGGTATTGGTGGTGGTGGCAAAATTGAAATTAGTCTTGCTAATGATTGTGATGCATTAAATCCTTGCTTTGAGCTTACTCCATATGGTAGTATCTGGGGAGGAGTGGAATTTGAACTTGGGCCGGCCATTCTAACTGCCCAGGGACTGATTAAAGGGACTGTCACCATGCCGGCAGTAAAATATTGTTCTTCAGATGCAAAGATGAAAATAATAGGGGATGAAGTTTGTGCACAAATTGATGGAGAAATAAATTTTACACTCGCCAGCTTCTATAGCGTTGTATTTACCCATACATTCTGGAAGGGATGTACTTCCTTAAGATAAAATTGAAAAAAAATAAAAAATAAAAAATAATGAAAAACAATAAAATCCTGCAACAATTAAATAAAGTAAAGGTAATATGCCTTTTCCTGGCATTGATTGCTTTCGGCAATCTACTGGGAAATAGCAGCTCCTTTATCGAGGTATACTCACCTGAAAAAGTTTATGAGCAAAAGAAAATTGCACTTTTAGACACTTTCCCGGATTATAACATCTCCACACATTATTTAGGTGTACCATTTGATACTATGGGCTATGCGCTGGATTCTCCCTTTTCTATTTGCGATTCAATGTTTTATTATGTTGTTAACGGAACATTGCCGGATACCAATGAGATTTGGTATATTGATGATCAGGTCGGCAACCAAAATTGTGATACTGTTAACACACCATTTGCAAGATTATGCAGATTACTTAAAGCTTACAGAACAATGGTAATTGACAGTGTTATTGCACAATACCGGCCTCAGGATCAGGCAATGATCTATCCCGTATTTTTAAGTAATGATACTGTCAGAGATCGTTTTCTGAATTATATTGATTCTGTGGATTATTTTCAAATGCTCTTTGCCTGGGAAGTCCAGAATGGTCTTAAAATAATTGTAAAAGTAAGATTTGATGATGGCTTTGAAACCCTGCTACCTTTTCTTACTTCACAAGTTAACGGCGTATGGTATATAGCTACAGCCACCGATTCTGCTGCTATGATGTATAATGTATCCCGTTACTTAATGAATAACCCACCGTATACAATGAATGTTTCCAGTGATATCGACAATGATGGTCATTTGAATGATGCGGATAATTGCCCCTGTAGATATAATCCTCAACAGGAAGATATTGATAATGATGGACATGGTGATGCCTGTGATAATTGTCCGGGAATATATAATTATTATCAGGATGACACAGACGAAGATGGTGTAGGTAATATATGTGACAACTGTAAATACCGGATCAATCCCATGCAGCTTGACACAGACAATGACGCACTGGGAGATTCCTGTGATAACTGCCCCTATATTATTAATGTTGATCAATATGATATTGATGAGGATGGTATTGGTGATGTTTGTGACGCAGATATGGATGGAGATAGCATTCCAAATATCAGTGATAATGATGTTGATGGTGATGCAGTATTAAATACTGTTGATAATTGTAAATTTCGTCCTAATTATGATCAATTGGATGAGGATCAGGATGGAATTGGAAATCAATGTGATAATTGCCCTCTCATTTCTAATCCTGATCAGGCTGATACTGATGGGGATGGTGTTGGCGATGTTTGTGATGATGATATTGATAATGATGGAATTCCAAATACTTCTGATAACTGCCCATATACATATAATCCCGACCAGATAGATGAGGATTGTAATGGCATTGGAGATGTTTGTGAGAATAATTAAATAGGATGTTTTACCCCCTCTCTTTCTCCCCCTGCAAGCAGGGGGAGATGTCTGACAAAGGAAGACAGAGGGGGTACAAAAAATAGTAACAGATTACAAATAACTTGTCATATGAAAAATATTCATAAAAATCCACGATCTAAGAAAAATCCGATATTTATTATGTTGTTGCTGCTGATTTTTATTAGCGGGAGCTTATTTTCTCAGATTACAATATCCACAAAAGATCCCACTAGTAGTAATGATAATGGAACTGCTACTGTTAGTGTAAACGGAGGAACGCCCCCTTACACTTACATCTGGTCAACAGGAGAAACAACTACTAAAATAACCGGCCTTTCCGGAAGTTATAAAGGTACAATATACAAAGTTACAGTAACTGATATTCATGCATGTTCAGCCAGTCAATCCGCCTTAATTTATTTTAATGAAGGTAATGAGTTGGATGTAAGTATATCAGGCGGATCCGCTTCAGTGGAGTACTGCAGACAAACAGGCCCTCCATCAATAACCTTGTGTGCCAATGCTACAGGAGGTGCAGGAGGGTATACTTATAGCTGGGGAAATAACTGTAAGGAAGTAAATTCTGGCGGAATCTATACTGTAACAGTTACTGACAGCACTAAGGCTACAGGTTTTGCATCAACATTTGTAGTGTTTATTGATATTGATTGCGCGCTTGATCCAAATGAAATATATGGGCCAAACGGATACAATGAAGAAAAATGGGTATCTGTTAACGATAAATTACCTTATGAAATCTTTTTTGAAAATGATCCTGAGTTTGCTACTGCACCTGCACAAAAAGTAGTCGTATATTTTCCTATCGATGATCACTTAAACATGTTCTCGTTCCGACTGGTTAATTTTGGCTTTGGCGAGTTTCTTTTTGAAGTTCCGCCAAATACCAGTTTCTATTCCAAACGCCTTGACCTGATAGATTCCCTGGGAGTTTATGTAGACGTGACCGCCGGACTGGATGTGACCCAACAACAGGCTTTCTGGATATTCGAATCCATTGACCCAGCAACCGGCCTTCCTCCTAATGACCCTCATGTTGGATTCCTCCCGATCAATGATAGTATTTTTCATAAAGGTGAAGGCTTTGTTGGTTTTTATATCTCACCAAAAAGTTCAAGCAATACAGGTGATACAGTAATTGCTGTTGCTGATATTATTTTTGACATCAATGATGCTCTTGCTACAAATATCTGGACCAATGTTATTGATGCTGTTGCACCGACGAGTTCTGTTTCTCCACTTCCCGTCTCAACAGATACAACCTCATTCATTGTTTCATTTACAGGAAATGATGATACAGGCGGATGTGGACTGGAAAATGTATCGCTTTATATTTCAAAAAATAATGACCCTTATACTGTTTATGGGGAATATGATATAAACGATCAGGTGGTAATTACCGGAGAAGAAAATGATTATTTCAGATTTTTTAGCATCGCAAAAGACTTTGTGCATAATGTTGAGACTATGAAGAGCTCCGCAGAAGCTTTCACCACTATCACTTATAATAAATCCATCTCAGGAACTATCTCCTACGATAATGGACTTTCAACAATTATGAATGACGTTAGTGTTTATCTTATAGATTCGCTGGGAACAACAATTGACACAACCATATCGGATGCTGCTGGCTATTACATCTTTGGAAATATCAAACCGGGAAGTTATTCACTTGACGCATCTTCCACCAAAGCCTGGGGAGGTGGCAATGCCACAGATGCTCTTGGAATAATGCTGCACTTCATTCTCCAGGATACATTGTTTGGTTTGCGGTTGGATGCAGCTGATATTGATGCCAGTGGATATGTTAATACTATCGACGCACTGGGAGTCTCTTTGAGATTTACTCAGATTATTAATTCCTTTGCCGCCGGCGACTGGATATTTGAACATGATAACGTAATTATCAGTGAAGATCATGTGATAAATGACTTTATGGGAATTTGTACAGGGGATATTGATGGTTCATATGTGCCTCCATCTACCAAAGTTGAACCAAGCGTAACATTACTGAACGACAGTATTATCGAAGTAAATCCACTTGAAACTATTGTACTTCCTGTAAGAGTTACAAAGGATTTAGGTGTTGGTGCCATTTCTCTCATTATGAAATATCCTGATTTTGAGATCGACATATTGGATGTGTGGTCTGATGCTCCCGATATAGAAAATTTAAATTATAATGAGTTAAGCGGCGAATTAAGAATAGCCTGGTATAGCCTTAACCCATTTAAGATTAAGGCTGATGAATCTTTGCTTTTCCTGAAAATAAAACTAAAAGATCATGGAGCTATTAATCACTATACCGGATTTGAACTCGATGGGCAAAGTGAGTTAGCAGATAATAAGGCTAAAGTTCATAAAAATGTTGTTTTGAACATGGCTCAGCTAAAAATACTCGAAATACCTGCAGAATACTCCCTGAGTGATAACTATCCAAATCCTTTCAACGATTATACTGAAATAAGCTATACCCTACCTGAGAATGGTAAAGTAACACTTTCAGTTTTTAATATGCTTGGGAAACATATTGCTACTCTTGTCGATCAGGATCAAGGTGCAGGTAAATACATGCTTAATTTTGATGGAAGTAATTTAGCTCCCGGAACATACCTATACAAACTGGATGTTGAAGGTGAAACTCAGAACTTCTCCGAGTCGAAGAATATGGTGATAATGCAGAAATAAAAATCTTATGTTTTCCTTTGTGTAACTTTGTGCACCTTTGTGGTTAGTTTTTTTTACCACGAAGTAACACAAAGTACATCACGAAGTACCACTAAGATTATGAATAAATAAGTGAATCCCAAAACAAAAATACTACTAACTCTTTTTTTAATATCAGGATTTTTCCTTCCTGTAAATTCCTTATTAGCACAAATTCAAATCACTCTGGATACCACAGAAAATTGTGCAGGAGACACTATTTTAATCCCCATCAATGTTTATCAGTTCGACAGCATAGGCTCGATAACTCTTTTTATTGACTATGATACAAATGTTGTTGAATATCTGGGTCACATAAATGCCCATAATTTGGTATCCGGCATGTTAAGCAATGCCATGCGAAGTGGGCTTAACAATACAGGACCGTTGATCGGAAAGATTGGAATGTCGTGGGCAGCAGGCATGGGGCCTGTCAGTTTGGGCAACGCAAAACTGTTAGATCTTAAATTTCATTTCTTAAGCGATTCCTGTGATTTAACTTTTGATCCCGGTTCAGAGATCACAAACTACGAAGCTGATCCACTCCCGGTTAATTATTCCGGAGCTACAATAAACGAAATTCCTCCTCCTGGAATCAATTCTCAACCTTCAGATACAACAGTTGTTGTGGGCAATAATGCTTCATTTCAGATAGTATCAACAGGACTAACTTTATACCAGTGGCAGGTCGACTCAAACGGAACCTGGTATGATCTTCCTGACAATGCCACCTATTCAGGAGTTACCACTGACTCACTTAAGGTGAACAGTTGTCAATTATCAATGAACAATTATCAGTTCCGTTGTCTATTATCAGGATGCATTGACATTTATTCAAACCCTGTAGCATTATTTGTAAGTCCGGCTAGCAGCATTATGAATAAGTCTCATGATGATTTTACCGTGCAATGTTATCCAAATCCTTTCAGTGATCATTGTACAATAAGTTATGATCTTAATGAAGCTGCCACTGTTACTTTATCTATTTACAATTATAGTGGGATGCTTATTTCAAGAATCCCTGTTAAGAATCAACATCCCAGCCAACATCAAATCACAATTGATGCTAAGGATTTGAATGATCAGGCAGGGATGTATTTTTATAGGATGGAGTTCCTGGAGAATGGTGTACAGCATATTACTAGCGGGCGGATTGCTTTTGTTAAATAATTTGTGTCAATTTCATCATCAATCTCCCTTTGAATGGGGATGCTACATCTTCATCATTGTGAATAACTTTTCCAAAATAAGTCCCCCTTTGAAGGGTTTTCCAAATAGTCCCCTTTTAAAGGGGCTTCCCAAATAGTCCCCATTCGAAGGTGGATTTAGGGGGATGTCATATAACATTAGTATCAAATGCATAATCCTGGTAACTATTTATTTCTCTCGCAATGCATAATTCAATCAAGGCTATCTCTTAATGTGACAATTCAATTAAGTAAATTTAATCATACCCCCCAGCCTGCAATCTTTCAAAAACTTTATATTTAATAAAAGTCAATACTTTATCTAATTTTCATTATCTTTACAAATATTTTACTGCCTTATCGCTAATAGTATAATTTATAAAAAATGAAAAAGTTTTTTATCTGTACATTATTCCTTCTGGCTTTTTTCACAATAAAAACATATACCCAAACCAATTACACAACAGGCAACAAGGCATACTGGACAGAGCGAAGTCTCAATTTCAATGATGTGACTATCGGAGGAGGAAATTTCATTTACTCATACGACACTATCAACCATATATATCGTAATGGGAACAAAATACTTTTACCAAACCTTTCTGCTGTTACCAATGGTGTATATGTAATTGACAGTA
Organism: Bacteroidales bacterium; assembly: GCA_021106655.1. GTDB lineage: Bacteria > Bacteroidota > Bacteroidia > Bacteroidales > SMBSF77 > SMBSF77. The sequence goes on along the minus strand of JAIOTT010000388.1, from coordinate 975 downwards.
CATTTTATGGCTTTGGAATAGGTGGAAACCCTGACAGCTATAATTACCAATGGGATGCACAAACACTAACTCTTCAAAATAGTGAATTTGACATCCCTTATCTTTTTGTCAGCCCTGTTTCTGTAATATCAATGGACTATGGCAAAGCCTTGCAATATAACAACATTTATTGTGGTTATGGAAATTGTTATGCAATTATAGATGGGCCTGTTGAAAGCCTTGCGTATCCATATTATCAACCTCAAAATGACACATTTCAAATTTGGACAGGAGAGGAGCTGATTAATGCAGGAGATATTAAGGGTACCGGAACTCCTTCAAAGATTTCTCAACAACAACTCGACACAACCACAAACATGAGCTACTGTGTAAACACTTATGGCCAGGGGTGGCGACTTCCTACTGACATTGAATCTGGTCATGTTAATGATCTTGAAGGTTTCGGTAATGGATTTGACAATGGATATAAAGGAAACACACAGGATTATATGTGGACATCCTCACTTTTTAAAACCTATAATGTTAAACGATGGCCGGTGCAACTTGATAACGGTTATTGGGAGAATTGTGCAGGATTCTTGTATACATATAACAAAGTTCGTTGTGTTTTCAACAGCTCTCCTTATAAACATGCTAACGCAGGAGATGATCAAACTATTTGTCTTGGAGATACAGCTGTGTTAAACGGTAGCGGAGGGGAAACATATATGTGGAGTACTGCTGAAACAACTGCCAACATTGTAGTTAGCCCATCAATAACAACTACTTATACCCTCACAGTAACAAACAACGGGCAAACATCAACTGATGATGTGACAATTACAGTAACATCATGCAATATTTACGGTAATGTCAATTATAATAATATATTAAATACACCACTAGGTAATGTTTTATTAACCCTAACAGATCAATACGGAATAATACTTGGTTCCACTCACACGGATACCTTAGGGAATTATATAATCAATGATC
>JAIOTT010000283.1 GCA_021106655.1 Bacteroidales bacterium | reverse complement strand
TTGTAAATATTTAGGAAACTTTAGCTGGCGGGGAACACCATATACAGCTGTTCAGGATTGTCCCAATAATATTCATCAAACGGCCTGGATGTAACGTAGGTTAACACATATGCTGCTGCTCCAGCTCGACGTCCAGCTCGTCCAGCTCTCTGCTTATAACTAGAAACATTAGGTGGAAGATTTGTTAAAAATACTGCTGACAAATCACCTACATCAATTCCCATCTCAAACGTTGTTGAGCACGAAAGAACATTAACCCTCCCTTGGGAAAATCCTTTCTGATAGGACAAGCCCCGCTCTTTAGAGAGTTGAGCGGTATGTTCTTCAACTCGTACAGGAATCAATTCCCGAGAATATTTTTCCACAAAGTAATCATCTGACGGAGTGTCTCTCTTCAATGCTTTTGTTCCAAGCATAAACTGAATCTTACTAAAATCAAACCAGAACCCATGGTTACCTCCCCCTGGGATAATAAGTTTTTGTTTCAGGAATATTTGGTTCCATATCGTTTCTAAAATATTCTTAGCATCATCTTCGTCACAATTACATAAGTTTCGAATTCGTTTATTCAAAACACTATTAACTCCAGCTGCAAACTGCGTTTTATCACTCATCAAATATGGATCATTCCCTCCATATACTTTCTCTAGCATAGGCCAATTTTTTCCCCTTGAAACTTTTTTACGCACAATCCAGTGGGAAATTGATTCATCAATCATTTGACGGCACTCTTCTTTATTATTAAGCTTTGTTTGTTTTTGCAAGTTTGGTGGAACACTATAGTTAACAGATATGTTGATTAGCCCTTGATTTATTGCAGAATTTCGACTCTTGTCACATATTAAATTCCAAATACTAAATCTTACAGATTCTTTGGATGAAAGTTCATTTCTATCATCCCCTAATACTGAAAATGAATCAGGTAAATTATAGTGTTCCACTCTATTAATAAAAGCATCACATAATTCATTCAATGATACTCTTTTCTCATCGATTTTTGAGATTGCAGCTTTCATCAACACTGGCCAAACATCGTTATTCCCCATATACGTATTTCGAGATTCTTCACTGATAGTATGCCAAGCTCTCATTTCATTTGATGATTTAAGAACTGAGTCAATTCCTTCACGAAGAAAACGTTTTCCATTGGTGCTTAAAAAATCTACATGAAAATGATAAGCAAAGCGAGAAGCCCCGGATCGGCTATCTGAAAAGGCTAAAACTTTGCGTCCCTTTCCCGGGTTGTTATAAGCAATAGGATCAGTGCTAGGATCAACTAAACGAGCCAACTCATCTAATATTGTGATCTTTGCACTAGTAGCTTCAAAAACAACCGGGGAAACCAATCCATATTCATTTTCTTTTGGTCGAGTGTGAAAACCACCACATCTTATACATCCAGAAATAAAAGTATCATTTTGTTCATGAGGTTGGAGCAGTTTTACAGGAATTGCGTTTTCGGGAATATATGACTCTCCCTCGCTGTAAATTTTACCTGTTTCTGGGCAAATATAACAGGATAAGGCGTTACGCTCAATTTGTTTTTTTTTCTCTTGATTAGTAATATCATCATCGATAATTTTATATTGTTCCCAACAAAGTGCTATCATAAATTTCTGTTCTGATGTTTTGAAAGGTGAAAGAATTGCACGTTGATCAGCTGGATACCTGTTTTGATTTCTCTTTTTTAGAAATCCAAGGATATAAGGCTGTCCACAATTCCTACACACCCCTAAAGAGAAAACTCCTGGTTTTCCAATCTCTTTGGGATTACACAATACATTATTTTCTAAAAGATTGATTCCTAAACTAGAAAGGCCACGTACGAGTTGGTGGTAACGAAGATCTAATACGGGATGACGGCTTCCATTTTGCCGGGCAAAACAGCACCAATCAAGAAAATTGATTAACTTCTCTATATTATCCGAACTAAACCCCTGTAGTTTCTTGTGTAAAACAGAAAGGGAAAGAGAATCTTTACTTTGGTTTGCAGCTGTTAACATTTCTGCCATAACAGCATGCAAATTAAAAACAGCCGGATGTTTTGCAATCGTTAATGCTATCAAAGAAGATAAAGGAATATCTATGCTTAATTCACTAAGATAGCTACTGAGAGTAGAAAAATATTGTGCAAGATCTTTCCGTAATGTTTCAAAATGCTGTTTTTGGTATAATAATCTTTTTTGGTATTCATCTAAAATATTATGAGATGACTCACTCAGTGACACTAGCAAACAATCTATTTCCAGCTCATCAAAACGATCAGAATTTGTAACTGCATGCTGTGCCGCTTTTAATAAGTAATGAAATGACTCAAAAGAGAGCTCTTCAACATCAACAGCCCAGTCTTTTGTCAAAATTGCTTTATTGCCAATACGATATCTTTTCCCATCACTTGTTGAACCATACTTTTGAGGAGATAATGGATCATTCAATACATCTGCCCAAATACTTTCATCTTCAAAAGCTCCACAACACACGGCTAGTTTTCGCAATATTGTAAATGTTTCTTTTCCTCGAACCCGTAAATCACCTTTAATTTTCCACAAAGATACTATTGCTTTAAGATTTTGAAATAAGAAATCAATATCAGAAACACCAACTGTCTCACCTCCCCTTAAAACATCATAATGTATTTTCAAAGACACTTGTTTTTCAAGCCACTCCAGTCGTTCTGTCGTTTCCTTCATCCAAGCAAATAGAGAATCATCCCTTGGTATTAAGATATCGTTATATTTATTCTTAAGTTCATCTGGAATTGTTGTTTGGCTTAATTTATCAAAGATATTGGTATCTGCATCGATATCCCAATTAAGACATCCTGCTGGTGGTTGATATGCACAAACATATCCTTCCTGATAGTGAATATTATTAGTAACTATCGGAAATATCTTGGAAGCAAATTGCTCTTTAACAAATGTTGCTCTCTCCTCAAGTTTTAGATCCTTTTGGGAAATAAGGGTGGCAGAAGTTGCAATGTACTGCATTCTCTCCCTTTTACTTCCAGCTTCTACAACGCGATTGGTCAATCGACGTATTAACCAAGATATTTCCGTCCCCATAGCGCCGTTATAACAATGTGCTTCATCTAAAATAATAAACCGCCACTTATCACCAAAAAGGGAACTATCCTTCGGCCTAAGCAGTAAATACTCCAACATCGAATAGTTAGTAACTAAAATATGACCCGGGTGCTTCCTCCATTCAGATCTACGGGTTATTTCATTTGGTAGTGCTAAATTCCGATCAAACCCCAACCCTTTTGCAGAAGGGCTGTTTGTAGTGTTTTCATTTAATAATTGAACAACTTCTTCAGGTATGTAGATATTTTCTTCATAAGAAACCGATGCTAATTCACCAGTATATTTACCAAACCGAATACTTGTAAGGTCTTTAAGAATTTCGCGCAAACGAGCAAGCTGATCGTTTACCAATGCATTCATAGGGTAGAGAATCATCACATGTACACTATCAGAGAGATTCCCATCTTTTGATAATCGTAAAAGATAATCAATAATAGGAATTAAAAAACACTCTGTTTTACCTGATCCAGTACCGGTACTTACAACTAAACTTTTATTAGCACAAACCTGGCGAATGGCTTCATCTTGGTGTCTATACAAAACCACTTTGTCTGGTGCATTACCAGCAAGCACTTTAGCAAATACATCTGCTGTTTCTTGCAAGATGACTTTTTCATCCACCAATTTTTGCTAAGCAGCTCTTTTTCCATATGGTGGGGTAAAATGCTATCTAGAAATATTGAAGAACCTATATTTAAGAAAAAAAGAATCCAGTTTTTGAGTTAATACGGGGGCTGCCCGATCAATTGGATATGAATAGCGAATCCGTTTTATTAA
>JAIOTT010000403.1 GCA_021106655.1 Bacteroidales bacterium | reverse complement strand
CATCTTTATTGTCTTCACTTCAGATTCATAGATTGATGTAAGAAAATATAATTTTTCGTTTCCCGAACTAAAAGTAAATGAATGAATACCCTTACTGAGATTATTTTCATATAATGAAACTTCTTTTCCAATTGCATTACATACAGATAATTTAATATAACCTGTCTCAGGTAGATAAATGTCTAAGTATGTTTGATCATTAAAAGGATTAGGGAAATTCTGCATAACCATAAATTCTTTTTTCTCAAGACCTTCATTAATTCCAATAGTTCCCAACTCAATTACAGTATCAGGATAGTAAAGCATAGTATCTCCTCCCTGTGTAAGGTTTTCAATAAATATACTATCGAGCGGTACATTAAGCGAGCCAGATTTACCTGTAAAAGTCAATTCAATTGTCTGAGTATATGCAAAAGAGAAGAAGGCTACAAGCAAAAAGGATAGGATGATGGTTTTTGTTTTCATGATCGATAGATTAATTTTACAGATTTCAATTTCTAAACAAACTATAAATATACAAATATCTTTAATATCAAAACTGAATTAATATGAGATATTTTTGATTAGTTGGAAGAGAAATTACCAGAAAGTATTGAAAAGAGGCAAAGATTAGCCAGATTACGCACCCCTGTCCGCACCTAAATAATTAACCCATCGCTAATCAGTTGACTAACAATGGGTTTAATTTTCATTTTGTGATCCCGAAGGGACTCGAACCCCCAACCTTCAGAACCGGAATCTGACGTTCTATCCAATTGAACTACGGGACCAGTACGATTTTAGATTGTTGATTGTAGATTTGTGATTAGCGATGTGACTAAAATCAAAAACCGCTAATCTGCAATCACAAATCAAAGCATTAGTGTGCAAAGGTATTATCTTCCGGCATATATTACAAATTGGGTTTATTGCTGTTTTTCTAATTCCTGGAATCGGGAATAGCACTGCTTAATGCTGATATAAATCTCATAATCAGTTGCTACAGCAATAAACTCGTAGCTAAGATCACAAAACCTCATAAAAATTTCTATCCTCTCCGGATCTTTCATGCCAGTAATCTTTTCTACAAGACTTTTATTATAACGGGTAATAATGTATCGATTCTGACGATCTCTTTTTATCAGGCTCTCATAGAGCCTTCTGTTTCTCGCCTCACGACTAAATTTGTCATAGAGAAATGAAATAGGACCCTGAAAAGTCATTCCAATATACCCTTCTGAAGTTCTGTTCACATAACCGAAGTTTTCAGGAAGTCGGAAATCAATCTCATTATCAGGAAGCTCCAGTTCTAAAAATTCCTGCTTTAACAGTGCCACTGTTGCTGGCCAGGGATAAACTACTGCCTTTTCGAGTAAAATCGTATCTGACTCTAAAATAATAGTGAGAGTGAATTTACCAGACTTGATAGTATCAGGAATTATATGAATTGAATTTTTATGAGCAATCGCTGTAAAAAGTAAGGTGTCGCTCCTATCAACCATCATGCTGAAATGTCCATAATAATCAGCTGCAATACCACTATTCTTATTTAAAATAAGAATATTAACAAAGGGAATGAACTGCCCACTTTTATCCAGTACTCTACCTTTGAAATGAACAGGTTTTTCTGTTTGGGCATGAACCGATATCATACAAATAAGAAGTAAAGTTGTTATAATAAATATTCGTTTCATGTACCCTCTGATATGAGACGCAAAATTACTTTTTAATCGTATAATGAATTACTGTTTTTTGTTAAATAAGGTTAACGTGTATTTTTCTACTTAATTTCATTGACAGTGTTCATCTGAGATATCTATAACTGTATTCCTGTTTTTTACCACAGATTACCTCTTAATCTCTTTATAACTTGTACCTTTATTACCTTTGTATCTTTAAATTTTACCTCAAAAGCACAACTTTCCCAACAAGTCTCTTGCCTTCAAAACCGCCTTTACCATTATCCTGGGTATAAAGAATAAGATAGATATAAACATCTGCCGGTAAAGGATCACCTTTGAACATCCCATCCCAGCCTGTTTCAATATCATTTGAAAAAAAGATCTGATCTCCCCAGCGGCTAAAAATATTCATTTCAAAATCCAATACATTGATCCCATATGCCTTGAAGTTATCGTTTCTCCCATTAGCATTTGGTGTAAAAGCATTAGGAACAAATATTGAAGTCTTTTCTCTGACGGGGACATACTTTTGAACGCTGTCATAGCAATCATTCGCATCCCTAACGATAAGGGTTACCAAAAACTCACCTGTTTGATAATATTTATGCACAGGATTTTGTCCCAAAATAGTAGATCCATCCCCAAAATCCCATCTCCAAAAAACTACCGGTGTTGACAGATCAGTAAAACGACATTTGCCATTATTGATATACACTACTTCAGGATTAAAAGTAAAATCAGCAATAGGGGCAGGAATTTTATAAATATTAAACCCGGCAGTTACCGTACAGATCCCATCACTCACACTAACAGTATACATACCGGGTGAAAGGTTTGAGACGATTGAATCAAACTGGGGAGGAACAGTGCTCCATGTATATTCAAAGGGTGGAGTACCTTCGAGGACAACAACTTTGGCTGATCCGCTTCCAATCCCGCATATATCATTTTTCACATCCACAACACTGATTTCCGGCTCATGATGATTTGTAATTACTATGGATTCTGAGGAAGTGCATCCATTAAAATCAGTAACTGTAACAGTGTATGTTCCTGAGCCTATATTATCAATAACAGCTGTGGTTTGTTGAGGAATGGTGTTCCATAAAAAAGTAAAGGGACTGGTTCCATTGCTGACTATAACTTCGGCAGAAGCATTCATTTCGCTGCATGTTTCATGCACAACATTATTTATTTGCAGCTCAGGGGCAGGTATATCAAGTATTTCAGCTGAATCAGTAACTATAAAACAACTATAAAAATCAGTAACAGTAATGATATATATCCCGGCTTGTAATCCTGTAAGGGTATCATCATACTGACCGGTATTCCAGGCAATAGTGTATGGCCCGGTTCCGCCGTCTAAAATATTGACAATTATAGAGCCATTGCTGTTACCACAACCTGCGTTATTTACGATAAAATCAATTTTGGGCGGTTTAACGCATTTTGCGTTACAGGCACGTGGAGTAGGGACTTGAGGATTAGAATACCATATCGAATCGGCATCCATTATCCTTTGAAGTGAAGACGTGCTTGAGGATTGTGGAAAGCCGGCAAATTCTATATCAGGAATATTCACAGCTGCCAAAAGAGATATGGTTCCCGAACAACTTGTGCGGGTCACTATATTATGAGAATATTCTCCCTGTACGTATAAATCAGAGGGCCCATATACCTGCGACCAGAAAACAGCATCAACAGGATCACCCAGTTGATCATAAATTGCAATCCATCCCCAGCTATCACGCAAAAACCAACGAGCTGTATCACCATCCAGATAATTAGTTCCTAATGTTGGGACATAATCATTAATATTGAAATCTAATACAGGAACCTGTGAACTATTACCCCCCACAATAATAAAACCTAAAGGAGGAATTATAGTCCCTGAAGGAAAAGTAAATGAACCCCAGTTTGAGCCCGCTGTGAGGGAATACATGTTTGATCCAATAACATAACAACTGATATCAACAGTATCACAGGGATGAGGATTATATAATTCTATCCATTCCCGATTATCGGGAGGTAACTCAATCAAATTATATAGTGAGTTTGCGTTTATGCCTGTTGAACCTGACCCAGGTGCTGGACTTGTAAGAACTTCATTAATTACCACTTCCTGGGAATTAAGATATCCACAGTAAAAAAGCAGGGATAAAATTAAGCTTGCTTTAAAACAACTGTATTTAAGAATAGATCTCAAATCTGTCTCTGTTAAAGTGTATATTATTTGTAATAATAGCCTTATATAGATGATAATCATTGTAAAATTACATAAAATGAATGGGAAATCAAAAAATGCTGAGGCTGAGGCTAAGGTTAAGGAATAAAATATATTAATTTTGTTATTAATTATTAATTTTGAAATTTAATTCATTAATTCAAAAAATACGATTATGCCAGAAAGAATATTAGATCATATTAATCCCGGGGTTGTGACAGGAAATGATGTTCAAAAAATTTTTGAAATAGCAAAACGAAACAAATTTGCTTTGCCTGCTATAAATGTCGTTGGCACTGATTCAGTTAATGCAGTCATGGAGGCTGCAAAAGTGGCAAATTCTCCGGTAATAATTCAGTTTTCTAATGGAGGTGCACATTTTTATGCCGGAAAATCCCTTAACAATGATGACCACAAAACTGCAATAAAAGGAGGTATTTCCGGGGCAATTCATATTCATAATATTGCAGAGTTATATGGCATTCCTGTTATTATCCATACTGATCATGCGGCAAAAAAATTACTTCCATGGATTGACGGGCTACTTGATGCCGGAGAAATATTTTACAAGGAAAATGGTAAAGCTTTATTCAGTTCTCATATGCTTGATTTGTCTGAAGAGCCTCTAGAAGAGAATATTGAGATCTGCAAAATATATCTCAAAAGGATGAGTAAGATCGGTATGACACTAGAGATCGAATTAGGAATTACCGGTGGTGAGGAAGATGGTGTAGATCATAGCGGAATTGATTCCTCAAAACTATATACCCAACCCGAAGATGTAGCTGCAGCATATGAAGCACTTATACAGATAAGCGACAAATTCACTATAGCAGCATCATTTGGCAATGTTCATGGAGTTTATAAACCCGGCAATGTCAGACTTGAGCCAATAATTCTTCATAATTCGCAGCTGCATATTATGAAGAAATTCAACACTGAAGAAAACCCTGTAAATTTTGTATTTCATGGTGGTTCAGGGTCAAGCAGGGAAAAAATAAAAGAGGCAATATCATATGGTGTAATAAAAATGAACATTGATACTGACACACAGTGGGCTTTTTGGGAAGGAGTAAGAGATTATTACCTGAAAAATAAAGATTATCTGCAGGCTCAGATTGGAAATCCTGATGGCGATGACAAACCAAACAAAAAGTATTATGATCCAAGAAAATGGCTTCGTGGTGGAGAAATTACCATGGTTGAAAGATTAGAAACAGCTTTTAAGGATTTGAATGCTGTCGACAGGAATTAACAAAAAAGCCTCAAATATAATTTGAGGCTTTTCCTTTATCTTCGTTGACCACGCATAAATGCTTGCGAATGCATACACAACACAGGTATAGGTGAATGGTTCACCATTTGGTGTGCATACGGACCTAACCAAAGATTAGCGGTTTTGGTTTCCTGTTCAGTCATTATTACGATTAGATTAGCATCAATTTTTGTTGCATATTCAATAACCTCAGGAGTCAGATTATCTACCTCAAGAGTAACCTCCAGACTTTTTACTTCATTTTCGTCAAAATATTTAATAACCTGCTCAGCATAACCATCAATTTTTCTTCTAATCGACTTGACCTGGGTTGTATATACTTTAACAACATGAATTACAGCGTTAAAATGCTTTGCCATTACACCTGTTATTGGTGCTTTTTGCCTGGTTTCAACAGAACTATCAAGAGGCATAATTATTATTTTCAGGTCTTTTTTTATTGATCTGCCTGTCCTGATAGTCATAACAGGGCATGGAGATGCAGTCACTATCTTATTTGCATTACTTCCAATCCAGAATTCTTCAAAGCCTGATGCTCCATGAGTACCGATTATAATCATATAAGGTTTTCTCTTTTTAGCTTCAGCAACAATTTCCTTATAGATTCTCCCTTTCCTGATTTTATATTTTATCTTATTTAACTTAAGTTGAGGCTGATATTTTTTGATAAGTTCTTCAAAGCGTTTTTCCGTTTCCTCTATCATTTTTACCTTCTCTGAATTTTTACCTCTGGTACAAACCCATACACATAAAATATCCAATTTGGCTTTCTGTGCAATAGCAACAGCATGATCAAGTGCATTATATGAGCCTTCTTCAAAATCAATTCCTACCAAAATATAGTTCATGTCAATATATATTAATGATTATTATCCTGATTACAAAGATAACTCATTTTTTTAGAAATTAAGATAATTACTTAAATAATTTGAAAGTTAATTATGTATCTGCTAATTAAATTTCGGGAAAGTTAATTTTATCATTAACCCTGTAAGAATTAGGATAATCATCAATGATTTTCTCCAGGAAACCCTCGGCTTCCATCCTGCTTCTAAAATCACCAACACGCACTTTGTAATATGGTTCCTGAAAAATTATGTAAGCTTCAACTTCAGGATATTTGGTAATAAATGATGCCTTGATGTTCATGGCTCCTTTTTTGGAATTATTACCGGAGTCAAAAAAAATCTGTATGCGATACCCGGGAATAAACCGGTAGTTCTTGCAATAATATAAATGCTTATTTAATAATTCGTCTAGTTTATCATCCTGAATTATTTCTACTCCCCCTGCATAATTTGGAGTTTCCTGCGAAAATGAATTCAAGAAGAAACTAAAAAACAACCATATGAGTACTATTCTTACAATTCTCATATTTTTAGTTATTTATAAGTTCCATTCTTTATTAGCCCTGACACTTAAAATAGGAAAAGGTGAATAATAAATCATCTGTTGTGCATATGCTCCAAGAAGAATATCCGCTTTGGCCTTTTCTTGTTCAGTCATAATAGCAATCAAATCAACATTATGTTCCCTGGCATACTCTATAGTAGCATGTGTAATATCTTTAACTTGAATTGTATGAGACAGATAATTAATATTTTCCTTTTCAAGACACTTTGCTACCTTGTTAGCATACGCATCCACTTTCCGGTGAATACTTTTAAGATTTGTTGAATGTAATGCCAGTACATGCACTTTAGAATTAAATTGTTTTGCCATTTTAGCTGTAAAAGATACCTTTTGTATAGTTTCTGAAGAATTATCGATAGGTAAAACAATCTGGCTGGTGCTATCAGAAAATGAAAATCCATATCGGATTGTAATAACGGGACAAGATGCGTAAATCACCATTCGATAAGCATTACTTCCGATCCAGAATTTCTCATAGCCTGACACACCATGTGTTCCTGCAATAATCAAGTCAGCATTTTCTTTCTTTGCAACATTATTTATTTCATGATAAACCTTACCTTTTCTCATCTTGAAAGTAAGCTTTCCAGCTTGTAGTTCATCCTGATATTGTACAATAATGTCATTAAAATGTGCCTTTATTTCTGATAAGTCATTGTATCCGGAGGTTGAATATAAGGATTCCTGGCTAATGGAATCATCAACCCATACCATCATAACATTTGATTTGTAATTATTGGCAAACTTAATAGCATACTCCAATGCATGAATTGAACCCCGGGAAAAATCAATAGCAACAATAATTTTTGCCATAACAAACAATATTAATTATTGATTTAGCTAAATTACATATTTTTTATGAACAAGAGATCCTTTTTAAGAAAGTATTTTAAGTGCACTTAAATATTCAAATTACTTAAAATTTTTGCTTGATTTTACTATTAAACTTTATGTTTGAATTATATTCACATAAAAAAAGTAATTTAGTGTTTTTAAATTTTCTTCATTATTATGCGATATGAAAGAGCAATTTGACACAAAAAATATGAATTTATCTTCAGAAGAAAAGGAATTTGAACAAGTTTTACGGCCTTCAAAGTTTGATAACTTTTCTGGTCAGTTACAGGTTGTTGAGAATCTAAAAATATTTGTAGAGGCTGCAAAAAAGAGAAGTGAGGCTCTGGATCATGTCTTGCTGCATGGACCTCCAGGCCTTGGAAAAACAACCTTATCCTACATTATCTCTAATGAATTGGATGTTAACATGAAAATATCATCCGGGCCTGTACTTGAAAAGCCAGGTGATCTGGCTGGCCTTCTCACTAACCTTGAGGAAAATGATGTATTGTTTATTGATGAGATACACAGGTTAAGCTCAGTGGTTGAAGAATATCTTTATTCGGCAATGGAGGATTACAAGATCGACATAATGATAGAAAGTGGTCCAAATGCCAGAAGTGTTCAGATAAATCTTAGTCCTTTTACTCTTATAGGAGCAACAACGCGCTCAGGCTTACTTACCGCTCCATTGAGATCAAGGTTTGGAATAAATTCACGATTATCATATTACAATTCCGGCACAATTGAAAAGATAATTAGCAGATCCTCAAAAATACTTGATGTTGAAATAGAAAAGAATGCAACAGCAGAAATTGCCAAACGAAGTAGAGGTACACCACGTATCGCAAATATGCTTTTGCGCAGAGTCCGGGATTTCGCACAGGTAAAAGGTGATGGTAAGATCAACATTAAAATTGCAAAATTTGCCCTGGAATCCCTGCATGTTGATAAAGGAGGATTAGATGAAATGGATCACCGGATACTACTCTCAATAATCCAAAAGTTCAAGGGAGGCCCTGTTGGCTTAAATACTATTGCTACTGCTGTGAGTGAAGACCCGGGAACTATTGAAGAAGTTTATGAACCATTCCTTATCCAGGAAGGTTACCTGGTACGGACTCCTCGAGGCAGAGAAGCAACAGCACTGGCCTATTCACACCTCGGGGAAACAAAATCAGGTAAGCAGAATCAACTGTTTGATTAATCTTCATAAAAAAATATGTCGGCATACTCAAAAAAGGACATAACAAAACTCATTAAAGAAAAAGCACTCGAACTAAGGTTCGATGATTGTGGGATATCAAAAGCAGAATTTCTGCCTGAACATGAGAAACCGCTTAAAGAGTGGATCATTAAAAATCAAGGTTATCACCCTTATTTGGAGAAAAATACTGAGTTAAGGCTTGATGCTTCAAAATTATTTAAAAATGCAAAATCAGTAATATCTCTTATTAAAAATTATTACCCCGAATCGAAACAAAAAGGAAAATATCTCATAGCTAAATATGCTTATGGCCAGGATTATCACAATGTAATTAAATCAAAGCTTTTCCAATTGATTGATTATATTTCCTCTCTGAAAAGTGATTTCACCTTCAAGGCATTTGTAGATTCATCTCCATTTCTTGAGAAAGCCATGGCAGTAAAAAGTGGTCTTGGACAAATCGGCAAAAACAACCTGCTGATTACAAATTCCAGCGGTTCTTTCTTTTTTCTTAGTGAGATAATCATTGATTTCGAACTTGAATATGACGAATCAAGCCAAAAGGATGTATGTGGAAATTGTTCTCTTTGTATTGATGCCTGTCCCACAAATGCTCTGTATGCACCCTATCATCTTGATGTCTCAAAATGCATTTCTGCACTGACAATTGAAATTAAGGATCCTATCCCTGAGGAATTCAAAGGGAAACTTAATGGCTGGATATATGGGTGTGACATTTGCCAGGATGTATGCCCTCACAATAACAACTCTATTCCTCACAATGAGCCTTTATTTTATTCTGAAAATGATCTGCTTGAAATGAGTGATGATGATTGGGAGAATCTTACAGAGGAAACGTTTAAATCACTTTTTAAACAATCTGCAATAAAGAGAACAAAATATAATAAGTTTTACAGCAACATCCTATTCAATAAATAAGCTTTATTCCGACCACCTGTACGAATCGATCTCAAAGCCGGCTAGGTTTAAAAGCCTGTTGGTCACAGTCTCAACAATTTCATTAAGTGATGAGGGTAAGCTATAAAAAGATGGAGATGCCGGACAAATTATCCCTCCAGCTTCTGTTACTATCTTCATATTATTGAGATGTATCAGATTTAAAGGCATCTCGCGAATAAGAAGTATAAGTTTTCTTCTTTCCTTTAACATTACATCTGCTGACCGGCTTATGAGGTCATTTGCAATACCCGAGGCAATCCTCCCCATAGTTCCCATAGTACATGGGCATATTAGCATTATATCATATTTTGATGACCCGGAAGCAAAAGGAGCAAAAAAATCTTTATTATCATAAACAGTAAAAGGGATATCATCAATTTTATCTTCAGCAAGCTCATGCTTCCAGACAGCCTTTCCATATTCTGAAAAAATAATATTACATATTTCTATTTGTTCAGGAACTAAGCTAAGCTTCTGCAATAAGCTTTTTGCATAGATCGCTCCACTTGCACCGGTAATGCCAACAATTATTTTTTTCTTCTTTGCTGTTATCATATATTTAGCTGATAAAACAGGAGAAAGCTTAAAACTGAATTAAATTGCCCTTTATTTAGGCGATAAGTTGCTCCAGACCCATGAGGCCTGACATACAATAAGGAATTTGAGTACCTCAGATTAAACCTCAAATGATCAGTTATAGAATAATAGAATCCTATATTTATACTAAGATCACCTTTTTTAAAGGCCGGATTGACAACGTCAATTTCATATCCATTAGCCTCTTCATATTTATGTATCAGAACACCATACGATAATCCGGCCTCTGCCGCCATCAACGGGTGAAAATGATATATGTATTGAAATGGAATTTCAATATAGCTAATTCTTAAAAGATATGAATCCGGGTTGCTAGTATCAGGGTTATCTCTGCTTCCTTTCTGAACATAGTTTATTTCCATTTGCAAAGTAGATTTATCAGACAAATCGAGCTTTACAAAAGCACCAGCATAAATTCCTGCTTTATTTGGACCAGCCAGACGATCCCCTGAAATCTCTGTGGCAGTTATCCCTCCTAAAACTCCTCCCTTAAAACTTTGCGCGCTGGAATAACCAACAGCAGTAATTAAAATTATTAAAAACAATATTTTAACTTTCATCTGTTTCAGTTTTAATCAATAAATACAGTACCTTCTACCTTCAGTTCTTGTAAATATAAATCTGCAGTCACTTTTTCAGCTTGCCTGCCACCCTGTTCTGCATTTGAAATTATTCAGTCTATAGTTTCCATAAAAAGTGGACATAAAATTAACAAAAATCTGCAAAACAGCAGATCTTTTATTTTCAGAACATGATTTATGTG
>JAIOTT010000299.1 GCA_021106655.1 Bacteroidales bacterium | reverse complement strand
CCTGCGGAAAGTGAGATGTAAGAGTTGGCAAACTCCCGAAAGGAAGGAGAATATATAAGATAAAAAATTATAGAACCATAGATTATAAATTAACACTAAAGTTGAAACCAAAAGAAGAAAAACTCCAAAAAAGAAAGCCCATTTTCCAATTGTCCAAGAACGTGAACTTTTATCTTTTAACGCCTTATTTTGAGTTTGTTTTTCACCCCATTCTATATAAACAGAATTTATGAATATACATAAAGAACTCAGTATAAATACAAACGATGCTGTAGATACTAGGAACATTAATAATTTACTTTTTAAAATATCAGGAGATATTGCAAGGGCGTTCAAACATAAACCTGCCATCAACGCTGGATATGTTGAATCAATTATTGGTTTTATTCGATCGCTCAATTACCACCATCTCTGAAAATTGAAATGAATTTTTTTATTTTAGTATATATATTTTCATTTGTTAATTCTTCATATTCGTTTGGATCATCCCCCATGAAATCATATGCGTGCATTAAAAAATTATGGAAGTGTTCTGAGTACCCAATATAATCCCCACAAGAATTTGATTTGATTATACCATATTTTATTAATTCATCAACATCAGTCGTTTGCACGCCAGATATATTTCCAAATAGAATTTTCATAAGGTTTAGTAAACTGTTATTTTCAATCAATTGATCTAAAAGGTTTTCATAAAAATTTAAAAAAGGTCTTTCGATAATAGATGCTACTTTATCAATATCAACATTCTTTTCTTTCTTATACCTCTCAATGATTTGATAACCAAGCAATTCCAGAAGATACGGATGTCCACCACAGTAAAATGTTATTCGGTTTTTATTTTCCGTAGATATAGATATACCACAAGATATAAATTTTTCAAAGTATTCCTTAATATTCTCATTTTCAAACATTGTTAAATAATGTGTAAGAAAGATTTGATCAAGATTAGAAAGGCTTTTAATCTGCGCCTCTATCTCTTTAATAGTGCGTTTTGATATTGTGATAAAGGTTACTTGCCAATCAGGAAAGTAAGATAAATCACGTAATTTCTGAAAACCTGAAACATCATTTTTGAATATGTCAGTGGCACTGTCGAACTCGTCAAGAATAAATAATATCCGATAACCTGCTTGTTTAACTTTTTTAAAAAACTGTTGAATATTAATATATATTGTGTGAGATGTCTGGCCCTCATTGAATACTTCGGATTCAGCAATTTGAATTTTTTGATTAAAATTATTTAAATCTTTCAATTCCTTTACACAAAGAGTTACAAATGAGCAGAAAAAGTCAGGAATTTGTATATCACTCTGCACTCCAAGGTTAATCCATATAGGAACAATTTTTTTGTCATTCAATTCCTGTCTCCTTTCCATAATGGCCTTGTAGATTAAACTACTTTTTCCAATACGTCTTTTCCCAACAATTGCAAGATTCCCAGATCCTTCTTTTTGAGTCGTTCTATTCTCAACAATCCTCAAATCATTTTTTCTACCGATAAAACGATCTCCACTAACAATATTACCGTAATTTACAAAAGGATTTTGGAAATTGTTGTTCATTTATATGCACCTCACATATTGGCAATAAGCCACTCTTTAAATAAACCAACTAAAATTTTGCATGAATTTTCTCGTACACGCCCAATTACCTTTCGATTTTCTAGATCAGCAAGGATTATATCGATTGACGAACTGGTTTTGCAGTTAATGTTACTATAATAACAATCCCCTTCACCTATTCGGCTATTTATGGCAATTGTTCTTAACACATTTAATATATCTTCATGACTGACAGCGTCCTTTGATGTGTCACCAGAATCGATGAGATTATCAAAATCGTTTAATCCTAAAGATCTTTTTCCACGTATTAATCCATCTTTAACATGTTCCACATATGCTTTTGTCACCAAAATAGCATGTTTGTCGTTCATGTATTCCACTAGTCTGTAGCAAATAATTTGAGTATAAAATGGATTTCCATATGTTAAATCAAGAATCCGCTTAATTGCTTGTTCACGATAACGGCTTTTTCCCTGTCTTCCACCAATACGAATAGGTTCATCAATCAGGTTAATAGTATCTTCATCTTCAAGATAGCTTACTGTCTCGGGATGCATAGTGCCAAACTCATTGGGGTACTTATCTTGGAACTTTTGCATTACATCCTGACCCGCGAGTACTACACTGAAATAATTGTCTTGCAATAAAGCTTTCCAGTTTTTCATAAAAGTTTCAGGTATCCGCCCTGCCATAATCTCTCCATAAATATATGAAAATTCATCAATCAGTAGTACAATTCTTACATTACTCCAGTTCTCTGACTTTTTTGCTTGATACATAAATTCGTCAAAAATGGCTTTGAAATACAACAGTGGACTTGGATTAGCATAGAATTCAATGTCGCTTGGGAATGTAATATTCAATTGAGTGAAACCATCATCAACTCTATCTCGAAGAGCGTATTTAAATTTAAGCAAAATGGTCCAGAGAATTAAATGAAGAAAAGTGGTAGTGTTCTTCGATTCTTCTAATATTGAGCCAATATTACCTATATCAACAACGAGTAAATCCTTTTCTTTTTCAAGTCGGACTTTAAGGTGATGCAGGATAGAAGATTTACCTGAACGTTTCTGACCAAATATTATAATACCTTTACTTTGAGTACTTGATTCTTGAATTGACTTAATTATTTTTTGTATAAGTTGTTCACGTCCATAGAACATTTTAGGGTCTTCGACAACACCACCATGTGCATATTGATTGTAGGGATTTTCAATCGGCTCGAACTCTTCTTTCGGGTAGAGTCGAATAGAACAATTTTCAACTGATGTTTTCTTAATCTCCCTGGGACTAAAACGAGATCGATACTGTGCATAGATCTGCATAGAAAAAGTCTGGGATTCAATAGCTTGATGAGTTACTTCTAATATAATTTCCATGTTTCTCGGTTCATCAGCACGTAATGATTCATCTGATTTGGTGCCAGAAATAACTTGATATAATCCCTTTTCTTCAGGTATGATTAATTCTAATGACTCAGCCTCACTGCACCCTTCTTCATTCGTTACTTCAATTTGAATAGTAATTCTTTGCATATCATCCGGAACATATGATTCTTCAAGAAGCTCAAGCGTCAATCGTGGCATTGAATTTTTGATTCGTTCATCAAAATGTAATTGTACTTTGTTCCTGACAGTTTCAACAATTGGATTGATTTCTTCAATTGATAATTTAGTCGGGCTGTCTTCGATATTCTTTATTAAATCTTTGCACATATTATCAATTTGAATAGATAGTCTCTCATGTTCCCCAAATTTTATTTGCTTACTGAGATTTATAGAATATTCAAGAATCTTTTGCAAATTCATTGTTCTTTCTTTATCTAAATTGAAAATCAACTGATTTTCAATAACTTTGAGTCGAACTATAGCGTTTTCCAACCCTGCAGTAGTTATTTCTACATTGTTTAGGAGTTTGAGTTCACTTGAAATCGTGTGCATCTTACTAACGGTTTTTTTTTGCAATTCGTTCCATAATTGTAAAAAGTTGTCTTGTTTTATCGTTGTTGGAATGGCTATACCCTCGTTTTTAAGATACTCTATAGCAAAATCTCTTAAAGCTTCGTCTGTATAGATATATCCCAGGATGTGTTTACTAGCAAAGAAACTTCGATGAATAAGATATGCAATAAGGTCAAAAACCTTCTCCCTTTGTGGATGATGATTAAGTATATCCTGAAGAGTTTCATAAATATTAGGAATCTTTCTTTCAATTGGTATTTGACTAACACCGAGTGTTGAATATAGAAATCTTACAATAGCATAGACAGGGTCTCGATCTTCCCCTTTGCTGACACCATCATAAATTGCAAGTGATTCGCAATACCATGCTCTTGCGCAATCTAAATGTTTTTTTTCGATAACAGCAGCATCTCCTCTTGAGGTAAGACTACGACATAGGTATCTATAGAAATGATTCGGATCATCATATAAATCCTGAGAAATTCGGGCAGCTGAGAGATAACAAATTGACCGCTCTCGAGCCTTGTCGGTACCAAAATTCTTAACTTGATTTTCAAGTTTCCTAATGTCGAATTTGGCATCTTTATCCGATCCTACATATTTTTTCTTATGGTTTGCATCTTCTTCATAATTTTTACGATCTACAAATAAGAAATCACAATTATTTAAGAAAAAATGCGTGAATTCACTGATTTCACATGAAAAATCTGACAGAATCGTCCCGGAAATGATTTCATTGAACTGATCTTTTATTCCGGTTTTCTTTACCTGAATTATAGCTTCTCTAAGTTCAGCAGCTTTAGCATCCAGAGAGTTATCAAGAATATTATTTAGGACCTTTTCAGCAGCATCATAATCACCTTTTTTTGAAAGGCATACGGCAATATTGCGTTTAGCTACTAGGTCATCTGGACGCAATCTTATAATTTCTTCAAATATTTCTTGAGCTTCATTATATTTTTCTTGGTGTAAATATGATTGTGCAATTTTTCGAAATACTATAACTCTATTTTCTTTTGTAATTGGATTTTCTAATTTTTTATTGAGCAACTCTCTAGCTTGATCATATTCTTCTTCTTTTATGAGGATATCTATAAGGAGGTTATCCAAGGACTGTTTATCTTTAACTATCTTACGCTTTGATATTAAAAGATTAATCGCTTCTTTGTAACGTCCCATCTGATCATATATCTGAGCGAGATCTTTTACGGCACTATCAGTATTATCTCCTTGAAAAACAGCATCAAGAAAAATTGGAATAGCTTTT
Organism: Bacteroidales bacterium; assembly: GCA_021106655.1. Taxonomy (GTDB): domain Bacteria; phylum Bacteroidota; class Bacteroidia; order Bacteroidales; family SMBSF77; genus SMBSF77. The sequence continues at coordinate 2,319 of JAIOTT010000299.1, read as the reverse complement.
TCCAAGTCTTTTTCAATTAACTGAACTCGTCGAGCACGAGCATAGGGATTTAAACCATGAGGAACTCCACTTATTCGTGCAGATTCTCGCCAATCTTCATAGAGTTGTTTGGCCTTAGGATTATCAGGGTCAACTGCCAACACTCTTTTGATATGAGCAATAGCTTTGTTAAACTCACCACTAGCAGAAAATTTTAGAGCTATTTCAAATCTTTTTTCATTGGTCATAAAGTGAGAAATCTGGATAGCATATGGACCTCTATCTCCCTGTTTTGCTTCAAAAGTCACTGGAATCTTCTCATACTTAGTTAGACTATTTAATCTACTTAATAAAACATCATCAATTATAGAACTGCGATGAAAAAAGTATTTAGTTCCAGAAGTATTTATTATAAAACCATGAACATGTTCATATTGCACTATATAACCATTTGGATTGGAAATGTTGATTGGTTTTTTTTTAAATTGATCAGAAGGAAGCTTAGATATTACAATTTCTTTTTCTTGAAATTGTTTAATAGCATCTTCATATTCAGGATAAGATGTTTTTGGCAGGCTTTCGAGACTTGATTCAATTAACGAATATGCTGCATTAACATCGTGGCTTTTAGCATCTAATAAAGATATAATTGGAGCTGCTTCATCAGCTTTATTATTTTCTTGTAAGAAATCTATGAATGATTTACAAATTAAAATCATGCTATCATTAAATTCAGTATTTAATTTAAACTTATTATTCCCATTTTTCTTAAAGACATTATCAACAATTTTTGTTAAGGCAAAATATCCTTGAATATGGTTTGTTATATTGCAAAAGACATACCAAGCATCTATATCTGATGAAGGCAAAATTGTATTAAAATAAAGTGCAAGAGCAATATGTCCTTTCGTATAATCTTTTACTTTCATTGCAGAACAAGCTATATTATATATATATTGTGGTAATCTCTCCGAAATTACGGCTTTCTCAAAACATTCTAAAGCAATAGAATATTGGCCAAAAGTATCCATGAAACATCCTGCATTATAATAGAATACTCCTGATTGGGGGTACTTTTTTCCAAGCTGCTCTAATTTTTTAGCTAACTGAGGTAATTGAGCTAAGTTTCTAATTTTTAGATAATATTGGTATTGGCTGTTAATTTTATCAAATTCTTTCTTAATTTTCTCTTTTAAATGATAATCCAATACGAGTAAACCTTCTGGAAAAGAAAAATCTGGGATTTTTAAACTAAGGGTATACGGTATTTTTTTATTAAGATAATTAATTGATGGATCAAATGGCTTTGAAACTTCAGTTTGTTTTCTGTAAATATTTTCATTGACCACAGTTTTGTCCTCTAAATATTGAGAGTTATTAATATCCAAAACTCCTTCATCTTTATCGGGATGCTCTGCAGCTCTGTTGGGGGAGGCTTCATCAAAGGGCTTTTTTTCAGTTGTTTGTTTTGAATCTTGTGAAAAACACTCTTCATCCTGAAATGTTTCTATTTTTTCGTGCTCAGGCTGAACCTCCCAGCCTCCTATTAAATCTGATAAGACAGTTATTAAACCATTGTCGTTTTCTAGTGTGACATGAACTTCTCCGATTTCTATTAATCGGCCTTGTACATTTTCTCCATTGGAGTAAGTTATCTTTACTTTGCTACCGATGGGAACCTGTCTTTGGAATAACCTAATCTTCATTTGTTTATACCGTCTGGATCATTCTAACCATAACCTTCAAATTAACTACCAAGTATGTTGTTTAATATAGAGGCTGTCCAACAATAACTTTCAGTAGCAAATCTCTTGCTTTTTTTCGATTTAAAGCTCCAATCCATCTCCTTTTTCTTTGGATTTTGAATTACTGGACAGCCTTTATATTAGGTAACTATTCAGGTATCCCTATGATTCATTTATCCTTAAAAAGTTATTGAATCTTCATTTTTTGTAGTTCTCTAACTGATTTACCGAAAAAATCAATATACCAAGGGGTCATTGTAAATTTATACATCCAATTTGCCAAGATTTTAATTATATCTGTAACTCTTCTTTTTAATCCATAAGTTCCCTATTTGAGATTGTTGGAAAAGTACCTGAAAAGCGCTTAAATTGAAAATTCTATAAATATTGTTAAAACTAAATCACTATGCTGCGCCTGATCAAGTTTAGACAGTAAAGCTGAAATATTCGAAAATTAGATTTTTCCGACAATCTCTATTTCACATTAGAATTGCTGCATGATTGGCTAAAAATCTAGCTATAACTGTCAATTTTAATGATGTATAGGAAAGTATAAACGCATTTGTTTATCTTGATCGCAGAAAAGACCACACTT
>JAIOTT010000152.1 GCA_021106655.1 Bacteroidales bacterium | reverse complement strand
AGAACCTAATTCAGGGTCAACAACCACACTCAGTTCTTTACCTCTTTTTTTGAAAGCAAATACACTCTTGCCATTTTCATCTTTGATCGTCCTGATACATCGTTTACATAAGATACACCTGTTTTGATCCTTTATAATTTTTGGATGTGATGCATCAACTTCTTTTACAGGAAATGCATAGGGAAAACGTGGAACCATCATCTGGTATCTGTAGGCATAAGCCTGTAACATACAATTGCCACTTTTTTCGCAAGAGGGGCAAAAATGATTTCCCTGGGCAAAAAGCATTTCAATAATGGATTTTCTGATATTTTGGATCTCCTCAATATCGTTCTCAATTTCCATACCATCAAATACAGGAGTTGTGCATGCTGTCATAGGACGTCCATTGACCATTATTGTACAAATTCTGCATGCCCCTTTTGGTTTAAGCCCGGGGACATTGCATAATGTTGGAATAAATATCCCATTATCTGCAGCAGCCTCAACAATGTACTGTCCACGCCTGGCAGTACATATTTTACCATCAATTTTGAATTTTATTATATCGTCCATATTATCTATATTAAACATTTAAATAAACATTCTACTTTTCGTTTATATGCTTGGAATTCTACCAACATAATCGCATGATTCCTTAGTTGCTTTTTTTAAATCAAATTCGCTAATATAATCCAAATCTCTAATGACTTTTTCATCATAGATATGCCTGAAATTTTTAATACTGGAAAGGATAGGATTTCCGGCAGTATGCCCGAGTCCGCATCGACTAACTTTCAATAACTCACCCCATTCAAGCAGATCATCAATATCTTTAGCAATACCCTTTCCATTCATTATGTTCTTAAGCTTCTCAGTCATGATAACCGGAATTTCCCTACATGTTGAGCATGAGCCACAGGATTCATCAATAAAGAACTCCATAAAATTGAGTACAATATCCTTCAGAATATCCCTGTGATCACCAATAATTATCATTGAGCCTCCTGTAGAAAGGTCAGAATAACAAAGTACCCTGTCAAAATCCTTCGGAGATATCAATGATCCTGATGGTCCTCCAACTTGTACAGCCTGAACTTCGGATGCACCAACCATATCAAGCATATCACGTACTGAAAAGCCCCACTCAACTTCATAAATACCTGGGAACTTACAGTCGCCGGATATACTTAGAACCTTTGTTCCGGTTGAATCTTCTGTGCCAAAAGACTTATACCACTCACTTCCAAAATTTAAAATTTTAACGGCAGTGATCAGTGTTTCAACATTGTTTATAACAGTTGGTTGATCAAGATAGCCCTTTTCAACCGGGAAAGGTGGGCGATCTCTTGGTTCTCCCCTTTTTCCTTCTGCTGATTCAATTAAAGCGGATTCTTCCCCACAAACATACGCTCCAGCCCCAAATTGTATGCGAATATCAAAATCAAAGCCTGTAATACCACCAATATTCTTCCCTAAGAGATTATTTGCACGGGCTTTGTGAAGAACATCTTCCAAATAATCTTCCATATATTTATATTCATAACGTAAATATAAAAGACCTTCATTCGCTCCTATTGCATAGGCCGCAACTGCCATTCCTTCAAATAGCAATTCAGGAAATTCAGTTAATATAACTCTATCTTTAAATGTACCAGGTTCTCCCTCATCAGCATTACATAATATATAATGCTTATCGCCTTTAGCTTTTCTACAAAATTCCCATTTTAAACCGGTAGGAAAGCCAGCACCTCCTCTTCCTCTGATCCCGGAATCTTTCACTTCATTAATGACATCCTCAGCTGACATTTGAGGCAGTTTTTCTTTGATTACAGCACCTGAAACATAGTTTCTTGATAAAACTGGGCCTACTTTTCTGATATTATTTGTTACCATTGCCCTAAGCTTATCAGAAGAATTCATACCCCCACCATAGTATGACTCCATAAATAAATCACTAACACTTTTCCCTGCTTTTATATCCCTGATTATTTCCCTAACGCGGAAAGGTGTGAGCTTTGTAAATACAATATTATTAATAATAGCTGCAGGTTCCTGATCATTCATTCCTATGCAAGCAGTGTCAAAACGACCAATTAAGCCATCTTCAGTAATTTCTCCAAACTTACATCCTGCTTCCTTTTCAAAGGAAGCCCTTACACCTTCTCTTCCCATCATATCAGCAACAACGCTGTTATTCAGAAATATAGAGTACTTCCCGGGAGGAGACTGAGTAAAGAAATGATAAAAAGACATAGTTTGCTCAACATCAACATGTGAAATATCGATCTGCTTAGCAATTTGAATGACTGATTCTTTTGAGATATAACCAATTTCAGATTGAATATCAATGAGAATATCCATTAACCTACTTTTGTCATTATTATATTTTTCAATAATTTCTTGAATTTTTGCATCCATAGCATCAACAATTATTAATTATTACTTTTGAGTCCTAATTTCCTAACAACCGGTCTTTTATATAAATAGATTGTATTGTTAATTAATTAACAGCGGCAAAATTACTTTGTTTTTTTAATAAAACAAATGTCTGTATCAGTTTAGAATTATTACAAATTATTAGAAATTATCTGTTCTTTTCACCCAGGTAATTCCTAACAAAACTTAAGGCATCAAACAAATTTAAATAAATAAATTATATGTTATACCTTATAAATTAAATAGTTAAATAGTTATATAATTATATTTACTGAGAATAACTTATATCAGTTTAAGTATTATTAAAGTGTAATTAACAACAAGCATAATAATATTCAGCTAAAAAAAAACATCTGAAAAATGTTCAAAAAAATTAACTTTGTATGTAAAAGATCTATTTTATATGAGGAAGGCTTTCAACGTTGAGAAAATATTACAGATTGTACTTTGGTTAATTGGCGCACATTCATTCCTGGTTGGTCTATCATTAATCATACTTCCATCATCGATAATGGTATTTTTTGGATTTGAGGCAAATTATCATAACTTTTTTAGAGTTCAGGGTGGTGTTTTTCATATAGTTTTGTCGATCATATATGCTGTTGCAGCAATTAATATCAGAAAACACCAAACACTTATAAAACTATCCATTATAACAAAGTTTATCGCAACTGTATTTTTAATTTCTTACTATCTTTTTTTCATCCAAATTCTAACTATATTATTATCCGGCATTGGGGATTTCTTAATGGGAGTTGTTATCTTGCTATTGTTTCTAAGGTTCAAAAATGCCTATAGATGAGTTATACTTGATACTTTATACTCAATACTTGATACTTGATACTTGATACTTGATACTTGATACTTTATACTAAAAAAAAGATGTTTAGGAAAAATAAATTACCAACTATTATAATTACCGGAGCATCCGGCTTTATTGGCAAGTATTTTCTTGATTACATTAAGAATGAATATGCTGTAATTGCTATAGCCAGGAGGTCAATTAAAGAATCAGGTGTACCCTTTCATCCAAATATTCATTGGGTCCAGTGGGATATTGGGAATAAGTCAATGATCAACGAAGTGATGGGTTATATTATGGGAAAAGGAGGTGCTGATTATCTAATACATTTTGCAGCTTTTTATGATTTCGAATATAAACCAAACCCGGAATATCAGCATACTAATATTAATGGAACAAATAATATCCTTAAACTCGCCAGATTAATTGGAATAAAACATTTTATTTTTGCAAGTTCCTTAACTGTAACTAACTTTTATTTAAAAGGGAAAGTTATTAATGAAAATAGTTCTGCAAACGCAAACTTTTCATATGCAATAAGTAAAAAACATGGAGAAAATGCTGCAAAACAATATTCCAGATATTTTAAGTGTTCAGTTGTCAGGTTAGCAGCAATATATAGTGACTGGTGTGAATATGCTCCATTATATAAATTCCTGTCCTGCTGGCTTTCCAGGGATTGGGATTCCAGGATACTTGGAGGCAAAGGTGAGTCCGCAATAACTTACCTTCACATACATGACCTATGTAAATTACTCGTTTCTGTAATTAACAAAACAAAATCTTTACCTGATTTTGGAATATATTGTGCAAGTCCGGATGGATCAACTTCACATAAAGATTTGTTCCAGATGGCTACTCGAAATTATTTTGGAGAGAAAAGAAAAGCAATATTTATTCCAAAACTATTTACCTTTCCCGGGCTCATTATTAAGCAGTTTTTGGGGGAAATCAAACTTATTTCAAAACCATTTGAGCGTTTCTGGATGTTAAAATATGTTGATCTCAAGCTGGAAATCGATGCTTCCAATACCCGTAAGATTCTTGAATGGGAACCAACTCCCCGATACAGCATATTACGAAGATCACTATTTCTTCTTGAAAAGATGAAGAGTCATCCTGCAGTTTGGCATATGAAAAATGAAGTTGCACTAAGATCAGTAACTCAACGTATTAACCTGGTAATTTACGAAATCATGATCAAGGAAGAGGAAAACTTCCTTAAAAAAATAGCTTTGTTTATCAGGTCAAATGAGAGACTTGATATGTTCAAAAGTTATATTGAACTTGATATAATTGACTTCCAGAATTATTTCAGCACTTTATACCATTTATTAATGGCAACAGTTCGAAGTGGTGATAGAAGTCTGATTATTAAATATATTGATGATATAGCTTTACAAAGGTTTGCTGCGGGATTTGAGTTAAATGAAATCAGAAATGTATTTTTTGCAATGGATAAGATAATTTCTGGAGAGCTACATAAAAGGCCTGAATTTAAAGGCAAAAAACAGGATATTTTCGATTACATTAGTCTTACTATGCAATTGGCAATTGATGGGATAGAAGATGTTTATGAAAATCTGGAGCAAAAACTAGCGCAATATAAAATCGCAGACACACCGGTTCTATTTAGCAATAAAAAACATATAGAGTTGATAAAAAAATTAAGTGCTTTTCATCAGGATTTTACTGAAGATAATGAGATAATTTGAAAATTTAAAAATGAGATAATTTGAAGATGGAAGAGTAGTGGCAGTAGCAGTGGCAGTCAGTAGTAAAACCTGCAATTTAACTCCAAACTTCTTTATTGTATATTTGAATAATTATATAATTATTTGGGACCTAATTCAAGGCTTGAGCATGTCAATAATTCATTACCGTATTTTATTCCGGCGTTCTGACACCCAATCCTGTTACAAAGTGCGATGCAATTTGTAAATTCAAATTTATTATCAAGAAACATCACAACCATTTGACCACCACATGAACAATCAGTATAAGTAGCTAATGGCTCATCACATTCAGGGCAATACATTTGCCATATCATATCTTGCCCTAGATCAATATCCAATGACACACGGGATTTATAACCATAAACAGGGCTTAACGCAACCAAACCTTCCTCTTTCTTTTCTTCATCCTTAACTTTTATGATTATACCATCAAAACCATTAAAAATGGCTTTGGAGCTTATCAGGTTATGTCCGTTAGGGCAATAGCATTGCTGAACTACTATTACATTCTCGCTTTTGCAAAACTTTGATTGGCGTAAGGGATTAGGAAAAAGCATCATTCCCTTTTTATTGAATAATTTTGTCATATTTTTATTTTAAGAATTGCAATCTGAGTTTCCTCCGAAAAATCATTTTCTTGCCGCTAAATCACAAAAGCTCAAAATCCCACTAAAATTACTAGCTAACAATCATTGTTTTGTGTCCTGATAAATATCGGGATTGTGTTTTTGTGGCATTTTCGTAATTTTTTATTTATCGGAGTGGACTCAATCTTTCAACTTAGTTTAAATTTATGGCTGCAATATATGAAAAATTAAATTATATATCAAGAATATTAATAAAAAATAACAAACAAATTAATTTCAATCCGGTTTTTTGGAAAGGCTTTGTACAATAGCGTTAATAGTTTTTAGTATTTCTTTATATTTACCTTCAATCTCTTTTGAAAAATTATTCCCAAAAAGTTCATCTTCAACAATCTCAATTGAAATAATAATTATTGAACCGGGAATTCTAAATCCAAGTTTAGAGCCTAATTTTATTGTATTAATAAAATTGGCATCATGAAAATTTGAAAGGTGCAATGTTTCTTTGAAGTTATCCAAATCATATTGCTCAATTGTTCCCGGCTCAACATTTCCGGTTTTGGATGCATCAATAAATACTGCAGTTTGATAATCCTCAATAAAATGGTCTAAAATATCCAATCCACCAAGCCATGAAGTTTCATAAACAATTTGTGGATTCTCGTTAAGTTCTTTAAAATGCGTAACCACCTTTACTCCCACTCCATCATCGGTCAGCACTTCATTTCCAAATCCAAGAACCAGCATTTTTTCTTGACACATAATTATAAATTACGAGTTACAGACTTCGACTCCGCTCAGCCTGACAATACCAACAGTCACTCTGAGCGAAGTCGAAGAGTTATTTAATCGCGTTTAACTGATCTGATAACTTCTCCATTCAGGTCGCGAAAATTCACTATCAAAGGCATTTTACCAGGCAGGTTATGAGTTGCACAAGAGAAACATGGGTCATAGGCACGGAATCCCATTTCAATCATATTCAATATTCCTTCGTCAACATCCACGCCTTTTTTGATAAGACCCTGGGCAGCTTTTTTAAGCGACATACATATTGCAGCATTATTGTTAGTTGTGCCCACAATAATATTAACCTTAGTAACTATTCCTTTTTCGTCGGTCCAGTAATGATGTGTTAATGTTCCCCGCTGTGCTTCAACAATCCCGACTCCTTCTGTGGGTTTATTTTCAAGTTTCACACGAAGTTCCCTCCCGGTAATTTCCGGATCTTCTGCCAATTCCAGGAGTCTCTCTGAAGCATAAAGCAGCTCTACGAGCCTTGCCCAGTGCATTGCCAATGTAGCATGCACAGGTTTTCCTCCCAGAATTTCAAACATTTTTTCATATTCTACCTGAGCAAGTGGTGTTGCCATACCATCAGAAGCATTCAAACGTGACAAGGGTGTAGCATGATAAACACCGGAATCTACTCCATCCACAAAACCCTTCCATCCAATTTTCTTTAAGTAAGGGAACTTAAGGTAACTCCATGGTTCTACTCGCTCTGCAACATATTCCATATAATCCTCAGGAGAATATTTACAATGCTCCTTCCCTTCCTGATCAACTACGCGTACTTTACCATCATAAAAGTTCACCTTATTATTTTCATCCACAAGTCCCATTGAATAGAGGTTCAGGGAATAAGGTCCTTTAAGAATGATATCAACGTATTCATTATTAGAAAGGACAACATTATTAAATATATTCAATGAAAACTTTGAAAATTCAATAAAGCCCTTTGCTTTTTCAACAATATCTCTCCTTTCATCTTCAGTAAGTCCTTTTCTTACTCCGCCCGGGATATTCATCACCACATGAGTTTGATGACCACCAAGCAGCGCCTGTATCTCCTGTGCAATTCTTCTTTGTTTAAGAACCTCAGTACCAACTTCGACACCAACTTTACCAATAACTCCGAGGATATTACGTTCTGCTGCGGGCGCCTTTGGGCCTACTACAAAATCAGGAGCGGCAAGAGCATAAAAATGGGCAATATGGCTATGAACAAAATGAGCCATATAAAATAGTTCTCTCAATTTCAGAGCTGTTGGTGGTGGAGTAACTCCATATACAGCATCTGCTGCCTTACCTGCACCCATATGATGACACCCCGGACAAACACCGCATATTTTGGTCACTATTTGTGAAAGTTCCTCTACAGGACGTCCTTCACAAAATTTTTCAAACCCTCTTAGCTCAGGTACCTGAAAATATAAATTTTCAACATCTCCATCATCATTCAAAAATATTTCTATTCTCCCATGTCCCTCTAAGCGTGTAATCGGATCTATTGTAATTCTTTTCATTTTATTGTCCTCCTTAATATTGAAGATGGTAAACTAAACCTGTAAAACAGTCCGGCAGGATCATCTATTTGTTCAACAATAGCGGCAATTTCTTCAGGATCGTCTGAATCAATCATAGTAGCGATAGCCGACATCATTTTTGCTCCGGGGTCAATAACATCCGGAGGAGGCCCATAGCATCCTCTGCATGGGGCATTACCTTTAATACATCTCACACCACATCCACCTCTGGTAGCCGGGCCCAGACAAATAACTCCCTGTTCCAAAAAGCAGGTTTCTCCATCATCCTCAATTTCCCATGGGCGATAGAATTTATTTATCTTCTTATTATCTGACTTTTTCCTCTCACATTCGTCACACTGTGATTTAACAAGTGCTCCAACTACTGAGCCCGGAGGTGGAAGCTCAGCACCTGTAACAATAGCCATAAACACCTCTACCAATCTTTCTGTTTGAGGTGGACAGCCTGGTAAATAATAATCTACATTAACAACCTGATCCAGGGTTTTAACATCATTATAAAATTCCGGTAAATCAAGAACACCTTCTTTTACTTCGTATTCAGTTTGAGGTCTGATTTTTTTCGGATTCTCTGTTGACTCAGTGTCATCGAACACTCTCTGTAGAAGAGATTCTTTATCAGAGAAGTTTGCTAGCCCTGGAATACCGCCCATATGAGAACAAGACCCATATGCCACCAGTATTTTGGTTTTCTTGCGCAGAAGTTTTGCCATATATTCATTTTCACTATTTCGGACGGCACCATTGAATAAAGTAACATCAATGAATCCATCCGGCATGGCTTCCACGTCCTTATATTTAATATCCAATGCGATTGGCCAAAAAACAAGATCAGCCGCTGCCACGACATCAAATAAACTTTCGTGGACATCAAGGACTGAAACACAACATCCGCCACAGGCAGCTCCCCAATAAATTGCTAAATTTATTTTTGGTTTTTTTTCTTCATTTCCCATTTCTTTGCCTCCGTATTAGGTTAAAGTTTCCATTACTTCCTTCACTTTACAAGGACCTAAATTCCTTATCTCTTCAGTAAAACTATCCGCTAATTCAGCAAACTGTTTACCTTCACTTGCACTTATCCATTTCAATTGCAATCGATCCTCATCCATCCCCATTTGTTTAATATATTTTTGCAACAGATGGAACCTTCTAAGGCATTTATAATTACCTTCATGATAATGACAATCACCCGGATGACAGCCACAGATCAATACCCCATCTGCACCTTCTCTAAATGCTTTCAGAACAAAGGTTGGTTCTATTCTGCCTGAACACATTACCCGGATGATACGGATATTTGAAGCATACTTCATACGTGATGTTCCGGCCAGATCAGCACCGGTGTATGAACACCAGTTACATAAAAATGATACAATTGTTGGTTGAAAACTCATATTATACCTCCTGTAATTCTAATGACTTTGATAATAATCCTTCAATTTGCGACAATATCTGCTGATCAGTATAATGCCTGCATTTAATAGCACCTGTTGGGCATGCAGAACCACAGGTACCACATCCTTTACAAAGAACCTCATTTACAACAGATACATTCTTTTCCTCATCATAGCTGATTGCAGTGTAAGGACACACACAAACACAGGTCTGACAGCCACAACAAAGTTCTTCATTTACAACAGCAGTTGTAACTTCAACTTCGACAGTTCCATAATTTATTTTAGCTAATATTCTTGCAGCGGCTGCCCTTGCCTGTGATACTGAATCAGGGATATCTTTTGGTGACTGACAACTGCCAACAACATATACTCCATCAGTAGTTGTTGCAACAGGATCCAGTTTGGGATGTTTCTCAATATAAAACTCATTACCACACAAACTAACTCCAACAGTTTGTCCAAGTGTTTTTGCATTATCATTAGACTCCATTGCGACCATCAATATCACCATATCAGCAGCTACCTCAACAGATTCACCTGAAAGCTTCTCATTCAGCTCAATGAGCATTTCACATTTATCTTTTACACTAGCTTTTTTGATCTTTGGAAGGTCATTCTTTTGATCGTACATCAAAAATATGACATCCTTTCCTGATGTTTTGGTATATAACTCCTCACAACCTTTACCAAATGCCCTCATATCAGCATAAGCATGATAAATATGCGAATCAGGCAATGCAGAACGTATTTGATTGGAATACTTTAATGCGGTCATACAACAGGTACGGGAGCAATATTCATGATAATCATGATTTCTACTTCCAACACAATGTATTATAGAAATATTTTTGGGCTCTTTACCTTCCTTTGTGAGTATTTTTCCGCTTTTTAGCATTGCTTCAAATTCAACTGAAGTAATTACATTCGGGAAATTAGCATAATCATAGTCCTTAATAGAATCCGGGTTAAAAGCTCTCAATCCTGTTGCTACAATGATGCTACCAAACTTCAGTTCTTTCTCGGCACCATCCTGGCTTATTTTTGTTTGGAAGTTACCCACATAACCAGTAAGATCTTCAATTTGTGTATTAAGAAAAATATCAATATCAGGGTTATTTTCAATCCTGTCAATCTTCGGTTTAATCATTTCCTGTGCACTGTACATATAAGGATATGTAAGATCAACATTTAGCAAATGGCCACCCAGTTTATCTGATTTTTCAATCAGGTATACTTTTTTGCCAGAATCAGCTATTTCCAAGGCAGCTGAGATGCCTGCTATTCCTCCACCAATTATTAAAGTAGCAGGGTTCATATCAACAGTTCTTTTTTCAAGTGATTCATGCCACCTGACACGATTTAACGCCCCGGCAATAAGAGTTTTGGCTTTTCTGGTAGCTTCCTCCCTGTCGGTATGTACCCATGAATCATGTTCCCTGATATTTGCCATTTCAAACATATATGGATTCAATCCGGCATTTTCCAGGGCTTTTCTGAATGTTAATTCATGTATCCTTGGTGAACAAGCAGAAACTACTACCCTATTTAGATTATGCTCTTTAATATCTTTTATTATTAAATCCTGCCCGGGATCTGAACACATATATTTATAGTCCTTGGATACAACTACATTAGGCATGGATTCCATTTCTTTGGCAACGTTTTCAACATCTACCATTTTGGCAATGTTTGTACCGCACCAACATACATATAAACCTATTCTTGTTTCTTCCATTTTTACCTCCTTTCATTAAGCTGCCGCAGCAAGCTTTGATTTATGTTGTTTGGAAAGTGCGGCCTTTTTCAAATAGTAAAAATATATTGAGAAAGGCCTGTAAGCAAGGTGTGACCATTTGGAGAATGGAACTTCAACACAGATCATAGGAACCAAAACAGCAAGATGGATGATATACAAATAATAAGTAGCATAAGGCATATCAGCCAATCTAAAAATATGCACTAAAATTCCTGTTAAAGTAGTTAAGAACAGCATAATAATGAAGAGCCAGTCGCTTAAATGTGAAAATTTGAACTTCTCGCTTTTCTTTCTCCATCGTCCTATAAACATCGCACTCAACCCGAACAGGAGCCCGAAAGTTGCATAATATCCAAGTAAGCGTTGCCAATGGTACCAGTTATAAACTTCACTTACCTGGAATTTAGGAAGGAATACTACAACAAGAATAAACATAAGGGTATATCCAGTCATTAAAAGCAAATGGTTTACCCAATATAATCTTCCATCAGTATCGCACTTCCTAAATGAAATTTGTGAGGCAAATACTCCCGGCAAAACATATATTCCTCTAAAATATTCTATAAACGGTACCTTATATTTAGGTTTAAGGATAGTAAGATACCACATTCGGAAAATATTAGAAATAAGGACAAAAGCAACAACGGCAGCCATGATCAGGTCACCTGCCTCTATTACCTTAAGAAAAGAATGATCACCAATATAAGTTGTAAAATTTGCAATTTGTTCCTTAGGGAACCATACAACAAATGAAGCAATAACTAATATAAAGAGAATTATAATTGTAAGGAATTCCCAAATTTTCTTTGTATAAAACAATTTTGAAAAACCTGTCCAGTCATATACTGAAGTAAGGTATCTCCGGAGCGACATCATCAATTCACCGGGGTTTGCATCTCTTGGGCAAGTTTCAGAACATTCACCACAATAGTAACACAGCCATGGATCAAAATTGCTTGCTAAACTGGTCTTAAGGCCCATTTGCACCTGCCTGATCGCTTTTCTTGGAAAAAGAAAACCCTGGTCTGTTAAAGGACAGATTGCTGTACAGTTTCCACAATGGAAACATTCGTTCCAGTCCTGTACTCCATATTTCACCAGGTATTTCTTTAAATCAGGATTTACACGTTGGATCATAATTTGTCCTCCATAATTTTTGAAAGTTTCTTTGCATGGGATTCAATATAGTCGAGGGAAATATCTTTGATACTCTTTTTGACTTTTCCTTTTATGATACTCTGCAACACACGTGATGCAGCCGCTGAGCCCTGGGCAACAGAGTCAGGAATATCTTTTGGCCCCTGGCATACGCCTGCTATAGTAATTCCTCCGGCAAATGTACCAACAGGGTCACTCAGGAAATTGGTTTCATTAAACCATCCATTTTCATCCTGAGTAATTCCAAGCATCTTTGCAAGTTCTTCTGAATCATCACGAGCTTCAAGTCCAACTGCCAATACAACCATATCAACTTTTTGTTCAATTAGTCTTCCTCCCTCAATATCTTCACTTCGCAGGAGAAGTTGGTCACCCGATTCTTCTATTTTAGCAGTTCTGCCTCGGATAATATTGATGCCTTCATTATCTATTCTTTCGTAAAACTCTTCATAACCTTTACCAAAGGATCTCATATCGATATAGTATTCACTCACCTCAGCATCAGGTAATTTTTCTTTTGCAAGATGGGCTAATTTCAATGAATACATACAACAAACCTTTGAGCAATACTTATTATAATTTTCATCACGACTTCCCACACAATGAATAAGTGCAATACTTTTAGGTGATGCACTTTCATCGTTGAATATCCAATTTCCTTTTTTATCCTGTGATCTAAAAACAATATTTCCGGATGTTGGTCCGGCGGCATTGATGAGTCTTTCAAATTCCAGAGAAGTAATTACATTAGGAAATTTACCATAACCAAACTGATCAACACGTTTTGCGTCGAATGGTTTAAAGCCTGTAGCAACAACGATGTTTCCAACAGTAATTTCAACTTCCTCATCTTGTTGATCAAGGTCAATACAATCAGGCACCGGGCAAACTTTAACACATATGCCACATTTTCCATTTTCAACATAAGTGCAATTATCTGCATCTATCAGATACTTATTTGGCACAGCTTGTGGGAATGGGATGTAAATAGCTTTCCGCATACTTATCTCTGCATCAAACTCAGATGGAGCTTTTTTCGGACATTTTTCCATACATGTACCGCACCCAATACATGTGGCCGGATCAACTCTTTTTGATTTTTTCAATATCCTGACCTTGTAATTCCCCGCTTCACCACTAACCCCCAGAACCTCGCAATAAGTCATAAGGTCAATATTCTGGTGTTGTCCAACTTCAACCATTTTGGGTGTCAGGATACAGGCGGCGCAATCGAGGGTTGGAAATGTTTTATCAAACATTGCCATATGCCCTCCTATCGTCCCTGTTTTTTCAAGCAGATAGACCTTTTGATTTCCGTCTGCAATTTCAAGTGAAGCCTGAATACCTGATATCCCACCACCAATTACAAGTGTATCGGGATGAACATCTGATTCTTCCGGAATGGCAGCATTTTCAAAAGGAACGCCATATACTGCACATGCCAGAATTGCCTTTGCACGATCTGTATCGAATTTTTTAATTGCACCATGCTCCCTAAATCCTGCCTGGACAACATTTTCAGCTTTCATACCGGCAGCTGCCAAAGACTTCGCAAAAACAGTCTTGTACATTCCTGGTTGTTCGCCGGCAAGTACTATCCTGCTTATTCCCTCCTCCGTAATCATTCTTGTAATTTCGCGAGTATCGGCTATTGGCAAGCTTGAAGTATACCAGACAGTCCGGACGCCTGGAATTTCTTCAGCATATGCTGCTACTTCTGAAATATCCACGACATCAGTATGGCCGTTGGTATGCTGACAGAAACAAACAGCAGTATTAACTTTTTCTTCCATTTTACATCATTTTATTTAAGTGTAATAATGTTTGCTAATTGAAATCCTAAAGTATCGGCACAAGATTAATTCAAAATCATGGAGAGGAAAATGACTAACGTCATATACAAATATGACTTTTGTCATATTTTACGAAATGGAAAAAAAAGGAATAAGGGGAAATATATTAATCAAAAACTTTTCCGGTCTTTTTAAGATCATCAATATCTAACAGAGTAATGCTTCTGCCATTAATTGCAATTAACTCTTCGTCTTTGAACTCAGATAGTAATCGAATAACAGTTTCAGTTGCAGTACCAACGATATTAGCAAGATCGCTACGAGAAAGGCTTATTGTAGATCCATTTGGGGATGCTGGATATGAATGAAATAAATTGTTCATTATTATCAAGGTCTCTGCAAGTCTCTCTCTGACAGGTTTTTGGGCAAGTGAGGTCATTTTGTTCTCAGCATCTTCAAGTAAGCGGCTTAAAATTTTCATCAGGCAATGAGAAAACTCCGAATTTTCCTCGGTCAGCTTTATAAAAGTTGCCTTGTTAACCAGACAAATAATTGAGTCTTCAATAGTTTCAGCATAAGCAGAATACTGCCTGCCTCCAACTAAGGCCCTGATACCTAAAAGCCCACCAGAAGTAGCAAATCTTACTATTTGCTCCTTTCCATCTATCCCCAACTTATAAATCTTAATTTTTCCCGATTTTAAGCAATATATACCAGGAGGTATGCCACCTTCATAAAAAATAGTTTGTCCTTTTTTATAAAAGAAAGTGGATTTATGTTCATCAAGATATTTAATCGACTCCAAATCCAGACTTCTAAAACATGTCAGCGACTTAACATCACAATCAGTACAATGAATATTATCTGTCATATCTCAACACTCTGATAAAATTGAATGTAAAGGAAAAGATTTAATTTTTCATCAAATCACAACTTTCTAACTCCCAAAATCAATGTCAAAATTAATAAATTTTCCTGACATTATGAAAATAAAAAAGATCAAAAGGTCGAAAAGGTCAAAAGGTCGAAAAGTTAATTTGAAAATGAGTAGTTCTTGATTGTTGATTTTTGTCGCTCGATACTATATTTCAAAACTTTCATATTTATTTTATAGTTTTGCCAGGTGCTTCAAACATATAACATACAAGTAAAAGGCCTGGTACAGGGAGTTGGATTTCGGCCATTCATTTACAAGCTGGCTTTAAGGTACAAACTTAAAGGCAGTGTTGAAAACAGGAATGATGGGGTGGTTATTAAAGTGAATAATCGAACATTCAAACATTCGAATAATCGAATTATTGAAGAGTTTATCCAGACGATAAAAGAAGAAGCTCCACTCGCTTCAAATATTGTTTCTGTCTCATATGAAATAACGGATCAGGAACTATTTTCTGATTTTAGAATTATCAAAAGCACCAACACCTCGGAAGAAATAACTGAAATTAGTCCTGATATAGCGGTATGTGACGAATGCCTTGAGGACATGCAATTACAGGAAAACAGAATAAACTACCCATTCATCAACTGTACTAATTGTGGCCCCAGATTTACCATAATTAAAGATCTTCCATACGACAGGGAAAAGACCACTATGCATCCTTTCATAATGTGCGAGAAATGCCGTAAGGAATACTCTGACATCATGGACAGGCGTTTCCATGCTCAACCTGTAGCCTGTAAAAATTGTGGTCCGCAATATGAGCTGATCACTAAAAATAACAGAATTCATGACCCTGAAACAATATTGCAAACAACATGCAAACTTCTGGAAGAAGGAAAAATTATTGCTATGAAAGGGCTTGGCGGATTTCATATGGCTTGTGATGCATTAAATGAAGAGTCTGTAAAAAAATTAAGGAAATCAAAAAATCGAGACGGAAAGCCATTTGCTGTCATGTTTGCGGATATTGAAAAACTAAAAGAATTCACACAATTAAATTCTGCCGAAGAGCTTAGCATTAAATCCTGGAGGAGGCCGATTATCTTACTTCATGAAAAGAAAAAACTTGCACATAGTGTTAGCGTTGGGTTCAGCACTGTCGGTGCAATGCTCCCATACATGCCTTTTCACTACCTTCTTTTTGAAAAACTAAAGCTCCCGGCAATTGTCCTGACCAGCGGTAATATTTCGGATGAGCCTATTCTCATCGATAATGATGATGCCGAAAAAAAACTTTTAGGAATTTCTAATGCTCTTCTAATATATAACAGGAAAATTTACAACCGAACTGATGATTCAGTAGCATTTATTATTAATAATACAGAGAGATTGATAAGACGTTCGCGTGCATATGCACCATCACCTGTAAGAATGAATATGGATGTAGATGGCATTATGGCATCCGGTGCTGAGCTTGTTAATTGTTTTTGTGTCGGTAAAGGGAATCAGGCAATATTAAGCCAGCATATTGGAGATCTAAAAAATATAGAAACACTTGATTTCTACATAAATACTATTGAACAATTCAAGAAATTGTTTAGGGTAACACCAAATCTTCTGGTTCACGATATGCACCCTGATTATTTATCGAGTAAGCACTTTCAGGGGCTGGATGGTAAAAAGATAAGTGTTCAACATCATCATGCACATATTGCCTCATGCATGGCTGAGCATCATCTCGATGAAAAAATTATTGGAGTTGCTTTAGATGGAGTAGGTTTTGGTGATGATAATAATATCTGGGGTGGAGAATTCTTTGTATGTGACCTCAATGAGTATAAAAGAATTACTCATTTTGACTATGTCCCAATGCCGGGCGGAGATATGGCCACCAAAGAACCCTGGCGAATGGCTGTTGCATACTTATATAAATATTACGGAAGGGAGTTCCTTAAAAACAATTTTCAATTCCTTAAAAAGAGAAACCCCAATGATATTGAAATGCTTTTAATGGCTATTGATAAAAATATTAATTGTCCATTAACTTCCAGTGCGGGAAGACTTTTTGATGCTGTTTCTGCACTTATTAATCTTTGTACATTCTCAACCTTTCACGCTGAAGCGCCAATGCGGCTCGAGACAATCGCAGATAAAAACATAATCGATAGTTATGAATTTCAATTAAATAGCACAATTCAACTAAATAAAACCTTTAATAAGATTATTGAAGATCTCAGTAAAAATATTCATGTATCAGTTATCTCTGCAAAATTCCATAATACAATAATTAATATTATTTTTGCAGTTGCATCTAAAATAAGAGATGATTATAAAATAAATAAAATTGCTTTATCCGGTGGTAGTTTTCAAAACCGTTATATTTCAGAAAAAGTTGAAAAATTATTAACACAAAACAATTTTCAAGTTTACACACAATGTACGGTGCCATCCAATGATGGTGGAATTGCACTCGGACAATTAGCAATAGCAGCAAAAAGGAGAAGTTTAAAATGTGTTTAAGTATACCAGCAAAAGTAAAATCGATTGACGGTGAGATGGCAATTGTGTCGATGGGCGGTACAGAATATAATGCCAGCCTTCAGATGATTGAAGACGTGAAGGTTGGAGATTATATATTATTGCATACAGGCTTTGCAATACAAAAAATCGACGAGGAAGAGGCTAAAGAAATATTCAAGCTATTTGATGAATTAGAAGTAATAAACCAACAAATTGATGAAGAAGAGAAAGGAAAAAAAGTAGTTTGAAGTACATTGATGAATACAGAAATAAAGATCTGGCTAAAAGAATATTAAAAGAAATTAAAGCCATCTCTGTTAAGAACATTTCTCTCATGGAAGTGTGTGGTGGCCATACTACGGCAATCCATAAATTCGGCATTCCTTCCTTGCTACCCGACACAATAAAACTTCTGTCCGGTCCGGGATGTCCGGTATGCGTTTCAAGTAAAAGATTCATTGATCAGTCAATTGCATATAGCAGGCTTAAGGATGTCATTATCACTACTTATGGTGATCTGATCAGAGTGCCCGGTTCAACCTCTTCGCTCAGACAGGAGATTGGTACCGGAGCTGATATCAGGATAGTATTTTCCATACTGGATGCCCTTACAATTGCCAAAGATAATCCTGATAAAAAGGTTGTATTTATTGGAATTGGATTTGAGACAACTGCACCAAGTAGCGCTGCAGGTATTATAAACGCAGCAAAGGAAAAAATAGAAAACTTCTATCTATACAGTTCACATAAAATCATGCCTCCCCCTATGAAAGCGCTGATTGATGAAGGAGTGAAAATTAACGGTTATATTGCGCCGGGGCATGTTAGTACCATAACGGGATCCGGAATATATAGTGATATTTCTGAAAAATATGGATTGTCATGTGTAATCTCCGGCTTTGAACCACTTGATTTGTTACAATCTATCTATATGTTGGTTAAACAAATTGAGGATGGTACTCCAAAGGTTGAGATCCAATATAGCAGGGCAGTAAAGCCTCAGGGCAATCGAAAGGCCCTGGCAATGATGGATGAGGTATTTGATTTGAGAGACGACTGGTGGAGAGGGCTGGGCATTTTAAAAGATAGCGGCCTCACCTTAAAAGATAAGTACTCATCTTTTGATGCTGAAAAAATGATTCAGGTTGATGTTGAAGAGACAGCTGATGATAAGGGCTGCATATGCGGTGAAATATTAAAAGGGCTCAAGAGCCCCAAAGATTGCAAGTTATTTGATACAGTATGCACCCCTACTAATCCGGTTGGTGCATGTATGGTTTCGCATGAAGGCGCTTGTCATGCTCATTACAGATATAGCAGAAATGGATAATAGAATATTACTTGGACATGGCAGCGGCGGTCAACTTTCGCATGACCTTATAAGCGGATTATTTGTCAAATATTTTGACAATCCAATATTAAAGGATCAGACTGATTCGGCTATTCTGAAAATTGACAAAGATCTCCTTGCTTTTACAACAGATTCATTCGTTGTAGATCCTGTTTTTTTCCCGGGTGGCAACATTGGCACACTTGCTGTTGCGGGTACTGTAAATGATCTGGCTGTGTCAGGTGCCACACCTTTATATCTCAGCTCCTCATTTATTATTGAAGAGGGTTTCGGGATGAAAGAGCTTGAAACAATAGTAAGGTCTATGGCTGAAGAAGCTAAAAGGGCGGGTGTAATGATAGTAACGGGTGACACAAAAGTAGTTGACAAAGGAAAGTGTGATAAGATCTTTATTAATACCAGCGGGATTGGCGAGTTACTAAAGAGACATAAAAACATCAGTTCAGGTAAGGAGATTAAAACAGGAGACAAAATAATCGTTAACGGATCAATAGGTGATCACGGTATGGCAATCCTTGCCGCCCGTGAATTCCTAAATCTATCTTCTGACCTTAAATCAGATTGTGCATGTTTGAACCTGATGATAAGAAAAGCGATGGGAGCATCACCAAACATTAAATTTATGAGAGATGCGACCCGTGGCGGACTTGCAACTGTATTGTCCGAACTTACTAGTGACCGGGAGTTTGGTTTACATATTGATGAGTCAAGCATCCAAATTAATGAAAAGGTTAAAGGGATGTGCGAAATCTTAGGCTTTGACCCATTATACGTCGCCAATGAAGGTAAGATCGTAATGGTGGTTGACAAAGATGATGCGGAGAGCGTACTTGATGCACTTCGAGCTGATGAACTGGGCAGGGAAAGCACTGTTATTGGTGAGATTGTTGATGACCACCCCGGCAAAGCATGGATAAACACTATTATTGGCGGTAACAGAATTCTTGATATGCTTGCCGGAGAACAGCTTCCGAGAATTTGTTAGCTATTAATCTTCCAAAACAGGTTACTTTTCTCATTCTTTTCATACTAATGGTTCGATTGTTCTATTGTTCAATTGTTCGATTGTTTAAAATAAGATATTATGGAAGGGAAATACCTACAGCTTAATGATATTGATGCTTATAAAAGGGCTTTTAACTTGAGTAATTTTATATGGGATATTATAGCAAAATGGGAGTGGTTTGCAAAAAGGACTGTTGGAGGACAATTTGTAGAGTCTATTGATTCTGTATCAGCAAATATAGCAGAAGGTTTTGGGCGTTATCACAAGAAAGATAAAGTTAAGTTTTATCGATATAGTAGCGGTTCAATTAAAGAATCGCTTGATTGGAATGAGAAATCAAGAATTAGAGAATTGTTGACAGAGAATGAATACAATCACATTTTTAGAGAATTAGATAAGTTGCCAAAAGAACTAAACCAGCTAATCAAGTATACTAACCTAAGATTAAAAGTATAACAATTGAACCATTGTTCGATTGCTCGATTGTTCGATTGCCTGTGCTGAGCGAAGTCGAAGCATTCTATTGTTTTCACAAACCTTTTTCCATACTAAACTAATACACAAATGAAGTACGAAGCAAATGATGCGAGTCTAGTTACACCTGAAGGGCAAATTACTATGAATTACAATTAAATCCTACGGTTTATACTTAGAATTGGTTACAGAAACCGAGTAAAGTTGTATCTTTGTAAAACACATTATGAATGATACTGTTAAATATTGGATTGGGATATCGGATTACGACATGGAAACTGCTGATGCAATGTTAATCAGCAAACGTTATCTTTATGTTGGTTTCATGTGTCATCAGACAATTGAGAAAATCTTTAAAGCATATTACGTTCAGAATAAAGAAGAGGCTGCTCCCCATTCTCATAGTCTTTCATATATAGCCAAAGAGGGGGGATTTTATAAAAGTTTCTCAGAAGATCAAAAAGATTTTATTGACCAGATTGAGCCATTAAATATTGAAGCACGGTATCCTTCATACAAAGAACGCTTACTTAAAAGCTTAACTGAACAAAAATGCCAGGAAATCTTAAATAACACAACACATTTACAAGAATGGATAAAAGCGAGGTTATAGATAAGATTAAAAAATATCGTCTTCTGTTAGATATGCATTTTGATATTGACAGTATTTTTCTTTTTGGCTCATATGCGAAGGATAATTTTAATAAGGATAGTGATATAGACGTTGCCATTGTTGTAAATGAATTAAAAGGTGATTATTTTTCAACAACTCCTATTCTATGGAAATTACGCAGACAAATTGATGATAGAATTGAACCTATCTTGCTTGAAAGAAATTTTGACAAAAGCGGCTTTCTTTCTGAAATACAAAAATCGGGAATCAGGATTGATTAATTTTTTCTAATAACTTAAAAATTGGACTCCATCCCTCCATTCCAATAATGTGCTAACATTACAAAAAACATTTCCCATTTAAGCATATTTCAATTACTCCATTGCTAAATTGTTCTATTGTTTCATTGCTTTATCCCTGATACTTGATACTCTGTACTCGATACTCTTTTCAGATTTGAATTGCCTCCAGATTTATCTGGAGGATAGAGGTTTCAATAAAAAAAAGTGGTTTTAAGCAAATAATCAAATTCACAAACCTCAGACTAAAAGTTTAGCCATTGAGCAATTGAACAATTGCTCAATGGCTCGATTGTATATTTCATGCATCCTCGAATGCTATGCATTCAAGGATAGTCAACTAGTCCTTTAAGCACCTACAAGAAAAACCGTAATCCTCGTAGCCATTGCGCCGGTACACATCGGCGCCATCGTAGTGCAGGTCGCGGAGCCATGCGTTCTCCGCTGAAGACCAAAAGAAAGCGAGGTCGCCCAAATTGTTGAACGAGCCATTGTAGCTGCGGTTGCCAGCAGGCAAAGCAGTAAAGCCACTGCTGTTTGTTGCGCCCGTATTGGGGGAGCTCCAATGTGTTGTTCCTGTTTCTTTTAAATTTCCTCCTGCATCTAAACCACGATATCCTGATCCATCCCATTCCGGATCAGGATATCCATATTGACTGTCAACTTCTCCTTCAAGAATTTTCCATTCTTCATCGCTTGGTAAATGCCAACCACTTGGGCATATGCCCTGCACACCACTTGGCACACTATTGCTGCTTACTTCGCCGGCCATAGCTGCAGGCCAGTTGTATAGAACGCTGTATGTTTGGTAATTACTTGTAGCTTTTGCAGCTGAAACACTTGTACCCTGGTAACCATAAACATAATAATATGGTGTAGTATTTGAACCCTGACTTGAAGGACTAACTAAAGGCAAATAGGCAAGGTTTTCGGCCATCCAGCACTGGGAGCCGATTTGGACTGCTGTGTAATTATGGTTGTCCCTGGCATCAGTGAAGCTTGCAGGGCAGGATGAAGTGCCAATATGGATATAATTATTTTTGGTTTCTGTATCTGAACCATAGGAGTTTGTTACAGTCAACGTTACAGTATAGCTTCCTAAAGAACTATATGAATGTGCTAGGTTTTGTTGTGTGCTAGTGTTTCCATCACCAAAATCCCATGACCACGATGTTGCGCTATTTGAAAGATCCAGAAATTCCACAATATTTCCTATGTTTGTATATGTTGGATTTGCAACAAATTCTGCAATAATTGGAACAGAATTACTACTAACATTTACAGTCTCTGAATCCATACAACCGTTATTATCCTGAACATAAACTGTATGACTGCCAACAGAAACGTTCTGAAAAGTGCTGTTAGATGTAAATCCACTTGTTGCATTATCCAATGAGAATAAATAGGGTGGATTACCATTAATGGCTGTTGCCTCAATTACATTACCCATAACAAAAGTATTAACATTAAGGTTTGAATTTGCACATGGATCAACAGGAGCATTATAACTAACTGTTGCGACACAACTAGGGTTATCTTTCACATAAAAATTATAGGTCTGGCCACTCACAGGTATGATCTGTGGAACTTGCAAAGAATAGTTAATCCCATCAGTTGAATAGGTGTATGGAGGATTACCCATATGACCTTGTGGACTTAAAGTAATGCCTGTAGTGAATATTGAAGCAGATAAAGATGACTGAGTACAATTTGTTCCTCCTGAATTTGCATGAAATACGAGTGGAGTGTTTCCTATTTGGTTTCCATCACAATCCAACGCAAATACTTCCAACTCACTCAACTGGTTTCCTCCAGGAGTCCAAACAGTTTGGACTTCACCTGATGAATTAGAAATAACAATGGTATTTTGCACAGAACCTCCGTTTTTAGGTTGGAACTTTACTAATGCAAGTGGAACTGTAAAACCTTTATTGCTTAGAACTTTCACTTTAACAGGCATGGCTAAAGGACTACCTGTATTATACATCTGATTGTTACCCGAGATCATTTCCAGTTTGTTGGGGAATTGAAGCTTATAAAAACCCTGCTCCCAGGTTTTGCTTATGTCAAACAAAGTAACACCCAGGGCTTCAGCCTTTGCTCCCACTGTTAGCTTGCCACCAATATCTAAGTTAGCCTGCCAGTTGGCATTATATACACAAAGGTTGAAGTCCTCAGTTAATCGTGCATCAATATATGGCCCAACAATACCATATAATTTAAAGGTGATATTAGGGCCAACGTTGAAATTTTGCGACAAATCACCTTGAATGGTGAAGTTATTCTGAGTATTTATACTCTGGCTTTTAGAGAATGGATATGACCATTGCCCATTTTCGTATTCAACAGCAGCTGTATAAGTATTTATTTTAGTATATTCATGCGATAGGTTCATACTTGCTGATACATCTGCAGATATACTTCCATCAATATTCAATTGTGTCTGTACCCATACAGGTACACCACCCAACACGAAAATTATATTCTTTTTTAATGATAACAATGTAAACTCATGATCCAACAAATTTGATGAAGCACTTGCAATAAGGTCAATTTTATAGTTTCGTTCAATAGTTCCATTATACATTCCCATTTTAAAGAGTTTGACACTAAACCACCTCATTTTTAGTTCAGCTTTTAAGTTGGGATTGAATCTATAATATCCTGTTAAATCAAGATTAACATTTGAACTATTATTAAGATTACAATCAAAATTCAGGTCAATCAGAGCTCCGCCATCTCTGTTTCTACCTATGCTGGCATCAACACCCGGATAAGTATAAACAGGTGTCTCTTCAACTACATAATAATAATTTCCTGTTTTGTATTTGGGATTACTAAGTTCTTTTCGGGTTGGGAATCTGGTCATCCTCTCATAGCCATTAGATCTCTGAAGGTTTGTGTCAATATCAAAAATCTGTGCAAGGTCATAAGCGCCTTCAATGGTGATATCTTCAAGAGTTCCCTGGCTTGTAAACATGGTTACTGTGTCACCCTGAAAAACAAGAGAATCAACTGCCCTTAAAAAACCATCATCAACCAAGCCCATCAAAACCGTTGAATCAGTGATTGCAGGTACCGGATTACTAAATCGAATAATATATATTCCATTAGCCATTTGTGCAGAATCGCTGAATATTTGATCAGTACTATCAACTATAGCATACACATCAAGGTAAACGTTTTGCACTAACTCTATACTAATAGTGTCAGAACTTACTCCGCAAGTATTTGAGAGTGTCCAGACAAGAGTGTATAATGTATCGCTGCCCTGAAATTCAGCATAAGGATCATTGATATCAGTAAAGGAACCGCCATTACCCAGAATAATGCTCCATGTTCCCGTAGCCTCGGGCTCCATATTTCCCATCATTACAGCATAATTGCCGGGCATTACTCTGTCGGAACCTGCATCTGCATCAGGTGGGATCTGAACAATAGTATGTTCTGTATATTCAGGTGGAGCAGTAGAAAATTTTAATACTGCCCTGTAATATTTTGATTCTGTTGGCAGGAATTTATAAATCGTATCATTAGCACTGTTGATTGCAACCCAGTTAACAGTATCATAAGATTCCTCCCATTGAACTGTGCCGTATTGATAGTTATTAACTTTTAAAATTATTGTATCAGAACCACACTCCTTTTTAATTATTCCTAAAGGGACAATTGAATTATATACACTTGTGATTGAAGTTGAACCGGTTAATCCAACAAGGTTCTGAATAATAACAGAAGGATCATTGCCCGAGCCGCTATATTTAATAATGCTATCCATAGTGATATCCTCACCACTGTACCCTGAAACTGTTGTAGTAATACTTGTAGAACCACTTTCGTTAACAATATACTGTAAAACCGGTCCACGATCATTAGCAGGGCCACTATATTTTAGTATACCATCTTTATTCACATCACCGGCTATCATACCAAATATTCCCGGTTCCAGTTCAATCAATGCCTGAGAACCTCCACCATATGGTGGGAAATTTAAAGTGTCTCTGAAATTATAAGAAATTGCATTGGGAATAGCAACAGGAATTGCACTCATAACCGGAAAGTGATTACGGTGATGAATACATAAGAAATAATCGCCCGGAAGTATTCCACTAAAATCAATTGCACTATTCAGGTTTGTATCGACCACATTACCATCGCTTAACAAAACAGCAACTCGTTGTGCCATAATAATTCTTGGATCGGCAGGATCACGTAACTCGACAAGTACCCAGTCAACCATATTTAGCGGTATAGAATTAAGGTTTTCTGTTCCGGGATAACTCCAGGGATCAACATTAAATGGTTGTACTGCCGGGACCAACCCATTGATTGATGTATTCATTATGGAACCGTTTTGGTAAGCTCCTTGTAAAAATATCTTACAGCTTACACATTGTCCAAAAGTGAAGAATGTAGAAAGAGCCAAAAATACAACTGTTAATAAGATTTTTCTCATGGCATAAGATGTTTGGGGAAGGATTATTTGATTAATGTGATTGCAAGATATGAAAAATATTTCAATTGTTATATTGTTCTATGGTTTCATTGCTTGAAACTTGATACTCTGTACTCGATACTCTTTTCAGATTTGAATTGCCTCCAGATTTATCTGGAGGATAGAGGTTTCAATAAAAAAAAGTGGTTTTAAGCAAATAATCAAATTCACAAACCTCAGACTGAAAGTCTAACAATGTAACAATCGAACAATTGCTTTATTGTTCGATTGTTGGGAAAAGAATTTGATATATCAGGGACGCCAACCCCCGAAGAATAAGGAGGTGGCGTCCCTTTTACTGATGCTTCTTTCAGCATCCCTTTTCCCTGTCCGCTCAATACCTCCATCCTTAGATAAAAGCACCGCAGGGTGGTTTGACAGGTATCCCTGTTAGTCCCTGCCGGTGGGTCATCTCTGTTAACTCATTTATCTCTCGGTTTCTTGTGAGGCTTCTGTTTATCTATAACAGCTCGTTTCTTTTCCTTAAAATATTTTTATTGTTTACAGTCCACCATCTTGTTTATAGTTCGCTTAGTCAGTTTAATAGTACAATGTGCCTTGCACCCTGAACAAGCTTCAGTGCACAATCAGTCCTTAAGACACCTAACGGAAAAACCGTAATGCTTGTAGTAATAGTTCTTTT
>JAIOTT010000496.1 GCA_021106655.1 Bacteroidales bacterium | reverse complement strand
TCATTATCGCTTAGGATGACAGGAAATGTTGAGGATGCAAAAGATATTACCCAGATTGTGTTTCTGAAAGTGTAATCAGGATTATCACTATATAATCCGGATTTTAAGTTTTTTCGCTAGCTCTATAAAACTGCAATTAACGAATCAATCAATCAAATAAAGTCTAATAAATTTAATAAACTATCCCTTACTGTGGATATTCCTGATGAAGAAACAGTGGAGACGAAAATTATTAGAAATGAAAAAAAGGAAATTGTTCGTGATAATATTGGTAAATTAAAATCTAAATACAGGGTCTTAATTGTGTTAAAGTATTTTGAAGAAATGTCGTATGAAGAGATATGCACACTTACAGGACTTTCTATAAAAAAGGTAAAATCAAGGCTATTTGAAGCAAGAAATTTGTTAAGAAAATCTTTAAGCAGACAAATTTAATCATGACAAGAAAACAGCAAATACTAATACAGCAATATATAGATGATGAATTGTCACCACAGGAGAAGATTGTTGTTGAAGGTCTTATTAAAAATAATAATGATGCTAAGAAATATTATGATGATCTCAATTCAATTGAAAGTATATTAGAAGAAGATGCTCAGAACAAAGTTAGTGTTGATTTAAAAGATCAGATCATGGATGAAATCCTTGGAAATGAGCAACGAAAAGATCATCCTGTTAAAGTTGAAAATGTTTTAGACAGAATATTTCCCAATCCTCGCTGGAATGTCGCATATGCCTTTGTATTGGGAATTATGATTGGTGCACTTGTCTTTACTCTTGCTCCCAAACAGGCAAATATAGAAGATATCCCTGAATCGAATTTTGCAGGCTCAATGTCAAATAGTTCAACAGGCAGTGCTTTTATCCTTCCGGTCGACATCCCCGGAATTCACTTGAATATTAATGCAGACAAATTGCAGGAGAATTATTATAAAATCCTTGTTGAAGTTATGACCGAAGAACCGGGAATGGTTAACTTGTCATTTAATAAATCAGGATTCTATTTGCAGAGTATAAGAATGCTTAAAGAGAATGCTGAATGCAGGATCATCACTAATAGAAGTAGTGTACAGATGTTTAATATGGGAGAAAATAAGTTTATTATATTAATGAAAAAACTCAGCTATCTTCCCGAGGATATTAATATACAAGTGTTTCTGGATGAAATGATAAAATACGAAAATGTTGTTACGATAAATTAATAAAAAGCACTTAAAGTGCCTTGAGTACTTGGAGTGCCTAAAGTTTAAAAAAAGGAAGACCATATTTATTTTTAAAAATAAAATATTAATCAATAATAAAAATTAGGATCATGAGAAAAGCAATCAAATTACTGACAATACTTTCAATTATTTTAGTGCTTGGGTTCTTTATGCCTGCTTGTAATTGCGGGGTTAGTGAAGATGAAGCTGCCGGAGCTATAGGAAAAGTTGATAAATATCACAAAGATCAGATGAGTGAGAGTGATCTTTTGTTAAGAAGTGAGATCATGGAAGATACCGCTGCACTAAGAAATACAATGCGTGGCATGCTACTGGTATATGTTTATTATGATGCTTATGGGAAAAGCATGAAAAAGAACGCTGAAATGTTGAAAAACAATCCTGCTAATGTTGATGATCAATTGGGAGCAGAAGACCTCGAAGACTATTGTGAATTTATTGAAAATGGTAATGAGCAGTTATGTGAGGTATGTCAAATGTGCTCAGATGTGTACAATGACACTGTGACTGAGTATTCATTTGATGTTGAACAGAATGTCCGGAATTATGCGGTCTATCTTGATAAACTTGATTCCCGTGACAGCCTGGTTAGTTCAGCTATTGAAAAATCAGATGTCTGGATTAAAGAGAATGAAAATGATGCAGATAAAGAGAAACAAGTGAATCAAGTAAAAAAGATCCGTGATGAGATTTTATTACGCGACATTTGTAATGGTGCAGTTATGGACAATCAGGAAAAGATTAACACATATAGTTCAAAAGTGATATATAATGTTGCAGATGCCCTGGCATCCGTTTTTCACGTCTCTTCAATTGAACAATTAAAAGATGTTATTGTACCTGAAGGCATGCAAAATATTGAATCAGCTTATATAGTAAGAGGGATTCAAAATCTTGAGGCAGAATTAAATCAATTTAATGAAACAGGTAATCTTGATCATTTTGTAAATTCTCTTAAATCTGTTCCTCTGATGTCTCAGCAAAACCTTGATGCTGCAGGTAATGTTGTGCAATCTCAGGTAGCTTATGATGCTGCGGGCAATGTTGTGCAATCCCAACAGAATCTCGATGCTGCTGGTAATGTTGTTCAGTCTCAACAAAACCTTGATGCTGCAGGCAATGTTGTTCAATCTCAGCAGAACCTTGATGCTGCTGGTAATATTGTTCAGTCTCACCAGTATTCAAATATTGTTTATACAGGATTTGTTTTCAATGATAAAAACGTTATTGAAAGCTTTGAGGTGATAAGGAATATGGAGAATATGAAGGATATTGTTCAACGGGCTTTTTCTAACCTTGATGCAGCAGTGAACTTTGAGAGTTTTGCGGAAATGAATAGCCATGAGCTTGGACAATTTATGAGCAATTATGTTGTACAGTCCTCAAATATAAATTATAATAATGTAGATAATCTTTCAGATGTTATAAATCCACAGTAAACCGAATGTATATCAATAATAATGTGAATTGTTTTAGGCTTGGTTTTGTTTTATTGTTTTTATTGAAGTTCTCAGGAGTAGTATTTGGTCAGTTGTATCAATACACTACTCCTGATCAACGATTAATTTACCTCCATAAAGGATACTCATACCTGGTTCCTCACATGGCGCGCAGCTATGAGAATGCTATGCAGTTCCATAAAAAATTCTGGGATTATAAACCCTACGAGAAGGTAAGTCTTCTTTTAAACGATTTTTCTGATGTAGGTAATGGTGGAACTAACGTGATTCCAAAGAACTTTTTATCAATCGGGATCTCACCATTCAATCATACATATAATATTATTCCAACTAATGAGCGATGTCAATGGTTAATGAACCATGAACTTGCTCATATAGTTATGTGCGATAAATATTCCCGTGCAGATAAGCGCTTCAGAAAATTGTTTGGAGGGAAGGTTCAGGTGGATAAAACTAATCCCTTATCCATGCTTTATAGTTATCTGACAGTCCCTAGATGGTACAGCCCCAGGTGGTACCACGAAGGAATAGCTGTTTTTATGGAAACATGGATGTCAGGTGGGATGGGAAGAGTTCTGGGTGGTTACGACGAGATGGTATTCAGAACTTTAGTCCGGGATACCAATTACTTTTACAGGCTGGTCGGACTTGAGACTGAAGGAACAACAATAGATTTCCAGGTTGGTGTAAATGCTTATTTGTATGGAACACG
>JAIOTT010000056.1 GCA_021106655.1 Bacteroidales bacterium | reverse complement strand
GATATAAGGAATCTACACGTGATTTTAACTTTAAAGAATCTTCAGGAGTAGCATTTTCCGGAAATTTCAAAAAGATATGAGCAACCTGAACTCTTCCCATAGCTTCTTTCTTATCGCTTACCATAATCGAATGATATCCATAATCTGTACGGACAGGCTGTGACATTTCGTCTACATTTGTGTTATAAGCGCCATTTTCGAAAGCATATACCATATCGAAAACAGAAAAATATCCAAGATCACCGGCATTACCCTTAACAAAAGGTTGAGCTTTTGTAGCTTGCCTGTCTCTCACAGATTGATCTTCTGAAGCTTCAATGGCAACACTTTCAAAACTTTCGCCGTTAATGATCCTGCCATATAATTTAATTATTTTGTTGTATGCTTCAAGTGTATCCTTAGGTAAGGCATTTTCACCAACTTTTATCAGAATATGCTTAGCCCTTACATCCAATTTCATCCTCTCATAAGCTTCCTGTAGCAATTCCTCATTTACATCTTTATCAACAAGGTAGGGTTTTGCCAGCTGAGTCCTATAGCCATCCAATTCAGTCTTGAATGCAGTAACCGTATCAAGACCCAAATCCTTGGACTCCCTGACTTTCAATTTGAAATTAATATATAATTCCAAATATTCATTAAGCGATTTTTTATCAATTGCTTGTCCTTTGATATTATTTTTTTGATAGACATTCAAAAATTCAGATTTTGTGATATCTTCACCTCCTACACGCAATATCACTTCATCTTTTTTTTCCTGGGCATTCAAGCTAGTAAAAGCAAGGATGCATACTGCTACATATACAACCTTAATCAATCTATTTTTCATTTTCATTCTCTTTTTATCTCAATACTAAAATAATTAAAAAAAACTCTATTGATTTAATTAATATTTAAATCCGCCTGCTATAGTTAGGAGCTTCTCTGGTAATACTGACATCATGCGGATGGCCTTCAACAACACCGGCAGGAGTAATTTTAATAAATTTGGCCTGCTGAAGTTTTTTAATAGTTCCCGAACCCGTATAGCCCATACCTGCTCTCAGTCCACCAACCAACTGATGTATTACTTCAGATAGTGATCCTTTGTAAGGAACTTTACCGACTATACCTTCAGGGACCAGTTTTCTGATATCATCTTCAGCATCCTGAAAATATCTGTCTTTGGATCCTTTTTGCATAGCTTCAATAGAACCCATGCCACGATATGTTTTATATTTTCTTCCTTCAAAGATGATGGTTTCGCCCGGTGATTCGTCAACTCCAGCAAAAAGCGAACCGGCCATTATTGAGTTCGCGCCGGCAGCTATAGCTTTAACAATATCTCCAGTAAATCTTATCCCGCCATCTGCAATTACTGGCACATTTGTTCCCTTCACGGCTTTTGCAACATCATATATAGCTGATAATTGGGGAACACCTATCCCTGCAATCACCCTGGTTGTGCATATTGATCCGGGACCAACGCCAACTTTAATAGCATCTACTCCGGCTTTTAGTAAATCTTTTCCTGCCTCATAGGTAGCAATATTTCCAACAATTAGTTCAATATCAGGATAATTTTTCTTCAATAATCTGGCTGCCTGTATTACTCCTTTTGAATGGCCATGAGCTGTATCAATAACAATTGCATCAACAGATTCATTTACAAGCGCATCAACTCTTTTATGAAAATCACCTGCTATTCCAACAGCGGCAGCTACACGAAGGCGTCCTCTTGCATCCTTACAAGCATTTGGCCTGGCCTTAATTTTTATGATATCTTTATAAGTAATAAGGCCTATGAGCTTGTTATCATTTTCGACTACAGGAAGCTTCTCGATCTTATACTCCTGTAATATATCTGCGGCCTCTTCAAAATTTGTAAATTCTGATGTGGTAATAACTTTTTTTGTCATCACTTCTGTAACCGGCCTGTGATGATTTTTTTCAAACCGAAGGTCCCTGTTTGTAACAATGCCAACAAGTTGTGAATCCCTGTTAATCACAGGTATGCCGCCAATTTTGAATTCTGCCATTATATTCAGTGCATCTACAACAAAAGCATCTTCATTTAAGGTTATAGGATCTAATATCATTCCATTTTCAGCTCGCTTAACCTTCCTTACTTCATTGGCCTGTTGTTCTATTGTAAGGTTTTTGTGCAATACGCCTAATCCCCCTTCCTGGGCAATTGCGATAGCCATTTTAGATTCAGTTACAGTATCCATTGCAGCTGAAATAATTGGTATATTCAGATTGATATTTCTTGAGAACATTGAAGAAATATCAACTTCTCTGGGCAGGACATCAGAGTATGAAGGAACTAAGAGCACATCATCGTATGTGAAGCCCTCACCACAAAATTTTTCAGGATCTAAGATCATAACATAAATTTTAAGGCTGCAAAGTTAAAAAAAAAACCCGATATATTATCAGCAATGCTGTAAATATCGGGCTCATAAAAAAATATTCGACTATCTTATTTGACAACAGTCACTGAACCTTGTTTCTCAAAATATTCACCCTGGGAAGTGAGGAATTTTACATAATAAACATATACTCCAAGTGGCACGTATTCCCCATCAAAAGTTCCATCCCAGCCAATTTCAGGATTATTAGTCTCAAAGAGTTTTTCTCCCCACCTGTTATATATTACAAAAGTATAATCTGTTTTATTAGTAAATATGCTTATCGGAATAAACACATCATTATAGCCTTTAGGAGCAAAAGCATTTGGGACATAAACCATTGCATTTTGAATAACTGTTGCTTCATTAGAAACACTCATATCATCCTCAAATTCAGGAGAACCATATCCCTCAAGGGCTTCAACATAATAAGTGAATTTACCTGTAGTCTCGAAGTAATTTGAAACATCATCAGTATATCTTTTTGTGTTATATGGAACATTCGCAATTAGCACAGGCAGATCATAAAAACCTTCAACTTTACGATAGATATTGTAGGATTCAACATATGACCATGGCCATTCTTTATAGT
This sequence comes from Bacteroidales bacterium, assembly GCA_021106655.1. GTDB lineage: Bacteria > Bacteroidota > Bacteroidia > Bacteroidales > SMBSF77 > SMBSF77. The sequence continues at coordinate 579 of JAIOTT010000056.1, read as the reverse complement.
CATTCCACAGGAGTCGGTTTGTCATATCTGCTTTAGGTATAACAGTAAGGAATACTGTTCTTGCAACGTTTGAAGTTAAAACGTCAAGTCCACAACTATCCACAACAATAATTTTATAATAATAACTCCTTTTGTCAAATCTTGCATTGTAATCAATAAAGCTAAGGTTCGGATCTGTAAGTGGTGTTGAAGTAGTAATGTTTGCAATTTCCTCAAAAGGGCCTATTGAGCTTTCAGCTCTTAGAATTCTGTAACCCTGGACAAATGCGGAGATATCATTATACCACATTAATGAAACATGATCATTAGCAATAACTGTTGCATATCTCAGGTATACAAATTTTGGCTGCGGAGGTTTGTTGACGGTAAAGCATCTGATGCAGGAAGATGAAGTTTTTTGTTCTGAATTATCAAACGCCTGGACAAAATAGCAATATCTTGAATCTTCATTCAGTCCTTCATGGATAAACGAGGCATCGGGACCAAAATTTCTATAAGTAACGTTTTGGCCAAATATAGTAAAAGGGCCGCCATTTTCGCTTACAAATATATTATATCCCGCTAAAGGTGGGTCGAGGT
>JAIOTT010000516.1 GCA_021106655.1 Bacteroidales bacterium | reverse complement strand
TTCGGTAGTTGGGACAATACTGGATTATGAGTGGATAGTACATCACGGGGCAGCCAATTATACCTCCACAGGCACAGCAACCCAAAACCAATCACAATATTATACTTTTGACAAGGCTGGAGTATATTCCATAGAGCTGAATGTTTATGTTGAGAACTCCGATCCCAATGGTGATCCATGTGTTTTAACAGAAATTGGCTCCATCATTGTCCCCTATGTAGCCGAGATGCAATGGGGTTTGGCATGTAACTTAACAAATAACGGATATGTATTACTGCTTGAAGATTTCTCCTCAGTCTTTCCCACCTATTCTATAACACAATACCAGTGGAGTGTAGATGGTAGTGTGGTAGGAACTTCTTCAACCTGTACTCCTGCTGCAACCACCGGGGCAACACAAACAATTGAGCTGATAGTAAGTAATGGCATCTCCTACCCCTGCACCACCTCCATGCAGGTTAATGTGCCCGATCTGCCTGTAGCTGATTTTGCAACCCAAACCACCTACGATGATCCCTGCGACCCGTTTAAAAGCTGTGAAGGGAGAGAGATTGAGTTTACCAACAACAGTACTCCTATGAGTAATATTATTTTTAATGAGTGGGATTTTGATGATAATACATATAGCCACATGGTTGGCCCTATAAAAACTTTTGATATTAATAGTTTATACTATAATTTTAATGTTGAACTCAAGGTCACCGACAAACAGGGATGCCAAAACACCACAACACAAACGATCACGGTTTATAATAATGAGATGGATTTTTCTACTACGCCATATTCCCCTGCCCTTCATGATGTATGTCATGGTTCAAATATCCAGGATATTCATTACTCATTATTAACACCGGGAACCCCAACCTATACCCACCAATGGTATATGGGTACCGATATGCTACCTTCATATTCACCATATACAGACGAATTTCTCTCGGGAATACAACCCCCTGAGTCTTCGACCTACTGGGTAAGGATCACCGATGCAAACTATTGTTTTAAGGATATCAATCCAGTCCCTGCCAAGGTTAGTGTAAAATATGCGCCCACTGCCATTATAGAGGGCAAGCAGGATGTGTGTGCTAATGAAGAGTTTACCCTTAAAGCCATAACAGGCTACCCTGCCTCATCACTAGATATAACCTATTCATGGGACTGCCCTGTGTATGGCCTTCCGATCCCCGATGATAAAATAGTTTCATTTACCCTTGCTGCCGGCGTTTATACTTTTGAACTTACTGTTGTTGATCTACAAACAACATGTTCATTTACCTCAGGGCCCTTTACAGTAACCGTCCATGATCTTCCTGCCAAACCGACAATAGATTTGAGTGTTATTGAGTGTGATAACTATGAGTTAGAGCTTACAGGCTCTTCATCTGTTATTCCTACGCCTGAATTCAATTGGAGTAACGGCGACTGTGGACAGTCAACTGTTATTTATCATGGTGGTGCTTACCGTTTATGGATAACCGATGAGCATGGCTGCCGTAACTATGAAGATATAGATGTACCACTTGCACCAAGCTACTATTTCTGGCGCTTTCCCCTTGGGTGTTATTATTACTGTGCACAAGACCTTCCCAAATGGATTGACGGACCGGCAAATATCATATTTAAAGAGTGGGAGTGGCTTAAAGACGGATCAACAGTTATTTTTAATAATGGCAATCCAAGTTCTGGAACAAACTCAGTCTGTAAACCATTGGCAATAGACCTGCCTCATTATGGTGACGGGCCGGGCAATTATAACTGGAAACTTAGCAACAGCTTATGTACCCAGGAATCCGGTATTATGGTATGGGATACCGTTGATTGTTGCGAGGTTGAATTAACGCTTGAACATATTGAATGTGCTGACAACATCTATAACTTCGTTTTAATGGTTGATCAGGATATATGTGACAATCCATCATATAATCTTGCTGTTGTCGATCACTTTGGTTTAGCTGTTGCACCAATTACTAATCTTACTCCTGCAGTATTAAATAATGGGATAACACTTATTTATGGTAGTTTCCCACTAATACCGGGTATTACAATAATAACTTTTGAAATTAAGGTGAACTGTTATCCATATCCTTGTACAGCAAAGATAAAAGATGTTACATTGCCAATTTGTACAAAAGCAAGTATGCAAAATCCCGGACAAGGAGAAAGCCTTGAGGATGAGAAAATAGAAAAAGCAGAATTAGATATCATTCCTAACCCGGCAAAATCTCAAACAAATATTCATTACAGTTTTATCGAAACAGAAAATTTCATAACAGCAAAGAGAGAGATAAGAATATTTGACACCATGGGTAGGCCAGTAAAAACCATTGAGATTAATGATACACAAGGACTATATGTTCTTGATTTGAATAATTATTCCTCGGGGATTTATTTTGTCGAGCTAAACAGCAACAACCAAAGACTGCTCACAAGACGAATGATAATATATCACTAAACCTAAAGGCAACTAAAACATGCACAAAAGTGTCTTTAATGTAATTAGAAATCTGTTAATTAGCAATTAGTAATCAAAACAATAGTTTATTTTGAAAGAAAATGTAATACAAATAAAATCATACAATTTTGCTTTACGTATAATAAAAGCGTATCAATATTTAAAGTCAAAGCAAGAGTATGATTTAGGACGTCAATTGTTAAGAAGTGGAACTTCAATAGGAGCTAATATTGAAGAAGCTATAGGCGGACAAAGTGAAAAAGATTTCTTTGCAAAAATGAATATTTCCCACAAAGAAAGTAGAGAAACACACTACTGGTTACGATTATTAAAAGACTCAGCCATAATAGAGGATAAATTATCAACCTCACTAATAAAAGACTGCGAAGAACTTTTAAAACTATCAACAAGTATAATAACAACAATGAAAACCAAACTCCAACTAAACCAATAACAATTACTAATTAACTGATTACTAATTACTAATTAAATAAAAGCTATGAAAAAAACCCTTATAATAACCATCATAAGCATAATAGCACTAACAACATCTGCCCAAACCCCATACTGGCAGTGGATAAAAAGCGGGGGAAGCATTGGGTCTTCATCAAGCTGGAAAGAGAGTTGTGCTGATATAGGTACAGATGCTCATGGCAACGTATATGGCATTAGTTATATCTTTAACACGGGAATAGTAGTTGATACAATAGTTAAACCACAAGGCTTTGGCTATGAGGATTTTTGTGTATTTAGCTATGCATGTGATGGTAGTTTCAGGTGGGTGAAATTTTTTGGCAGTTGTTTGCGCGATAAGGTTGGAGGTTTAGCAGTTGATAGTGAAGGGAATGTATATGTTTCGGGATCAGTTGCAACGGGTATGTATGGTGATGGATATTTTGGGGATACAATAGTACCACAATCCACTGATCAAAGAGTTGAGGAATCAGCTATTATAAAGCTTGATAGTACAGGGCATACGGTATGGCTTAATTTACCTGATCTGCCATTTGATTATAACATACCCAAAGGTATTAAGGATGTTGAGCTTGATAACCAGGGTAATTTAAATGTACTGGTAAAGATATTAGGAGCGACCACCTGGGATAGCATACCTGTACCGGGCAAGGGCTGGTATATAGCGAAATTCGATAAGGATAACGGCGATCTGTTTGAGCTGGTACAATTGCAGTTTAAAAATAACTATGATTATAACTTCTTTTCGCTCGACACCGATAACAACATCTATATGATGAGTGAAGTGGCCGATACTATTATTTTAGGTAATGACACGATTTTTTATAATGACACAATTTACCAATTTTTGTTGATTAAATTTTCTCCATTTGGTAACAAAATCTGGCATACAGAGATTGAAGGGGAATTTAATACTGATAACTTTAAGTTTATTTGGGGTAAACCTTTAATTGAAGGAGATTACTTATATATTGGAGGACAAACACAATCTTTTCCCGGATCAAATTTCTTTGGAGTGCCAATTATTAATCCAATTGCAGCCTCTCCAGGAAAAAGAACAAAAATTTTTGCGCGATTTAATAAAAATACCGGTGATTTTGTTTCAGTAATAAATTTACAGAATAGAAGTAATATATTTGAAACACCTGTTACAAGTTATAATAATAAGATAATTGCATCAGGTGTTGGTGGAGAGTTGGTTATTATGAACCAAAGTGATACAATTAAGCCATATACATCTCAATTT
>JAIOTT010000322.1 GCA_021106655.1 Bacteroidales bacterium | reverse complement strand
TAATAGCCTTTGCTGATATTCCTTTTTGTTCCAGTTCCTTGTTTACGTTTTCAATACCGATTTTATCCAGCTTATCAATAGCTACAGTAATATCTGTTAATTTATCTGATTCCCCGATAATTTCAGCTATTCCATTAAGGATCTTCCTGTTATTGAATTTTATCTGAATCTGAATGTTAAGTTTTTTAAAAACATCATTAATGATCTGTAAAAGTTCAATTTCGTTTAAGAGGGATTTACTTCCGATAACATCAGCATCGCATTGGTAGAATTCGCGGTATCTGCCTTTTTGCGGACGGTCGGCACGCCAAACGTTCTGCATTTGAAATCGCTTAAATGGAAAGGTGATCTCATTTCTGTGCTGAACAACATAGCGGGCAAAGGGAACTGTAAGATCGTATCTAAGTCCTTTTTCAGTGATCTCCGGGGTCAAGGAATGGGAACTTATGTTATTCAGTGTGTCTTCTTTTACTTTTGATAAATAGTCGCCGGAATTTAAAATTTTAAAGAGAAGTTTATCGCCCTCCGCGCCATATTTGCCGGTAAGGGTCGACAAGTTTTCCATGGCCGGTGTTTCAATAGGCAGATAACCATAAAGTTGAAAAACTGACTTGATAGTATTAAAAATATAATTTCTCCTGGCCATTTCTTCCGGTGAGAAATCCCTTGTTCCTTTTGGTATTGATAGCTTATTAGCAGACATATTCCTTTTTCTTTTTTATTACCACAAAGTTGCACAAAGGATTTTCACGAAGGGACACAAAGATAATATTTAACCTTAGTGATACTTTGTGAAGTACTTAGAGATCTTTGTAGTTAATAAAGACTTATTCAAATGCTTTACAAAAGTAAAATTATTATTGAAATGGTTTAGGATTGATATTTAATTTTTGTAAGATATAATTATTGTATGCAGGCCCATCTCCTGAGCTTTCATTTGGTGCCCAGGGGGCAAAGTTTTTATCCGATGCTGCATCATATGGCCCGTCTTTTAGTTCATATGCAACAGAATTTTTCTCAAGAGGAATAATTGTATGATATACTCCCGGAGCAACTTCAGCACCAAATACACCTTCTTCTAAATTTATAATAATATGATCTGTGACTTCACCTGATTCACTAAATTCAACCACTATAAAGCTTCCTTTTAAAACTAGAAATATTTCACGTTTATCCGGATTTTCATGCTTATGAGGTTGGATATAAGTGCCGGGTTCCATAGCATTTAACATCCTTTGTAAGAGGTCGTTGCTTTCTTTATGGAAGTTGTGATTTATCCGTTTTCTGGGTGAACTTTCAGCTTTCGAATTAAGCTGGTTCAGAAGCTTGGAATTTATTTTTTTCATAATTGAGATTATACTAACGAATAAACTTTATTGAAAAAGGATAACGAAAGAATAGACCTTCATATGTCTTGATAGATGCCATCACAATCATTATTATGTAGAAAACACCAACAGCAATTGACACAAGAAATCCTATTAATATGAATGCAAGTAAAAATGAAATTATTACATAAATGGTCATCGAGATCTGGAAATTTATTGATTCTTTTCCCTGATCATCTACAAAGGGGTATTCATCTTTTTTTAGTGACCATATTATTAATGGGCCGATAATATTTCCAAAAGGGAATACTAATCCTGCAAAAGCACTAAGGTGACAAAACATTGCCCATTTATTTTCATCACTTTTTTCAGTAGTAATTTGATTCATGTCTTAAATTATTTTAAAAATTTGCAACTAAGGCTCAAAGTCACACGTTCGGAAACGAGCACCAGTTTTGGGTTATGAGTTATAGGTTATAAAGTATTTTTGTTGCTTATGCTTAATAATACTGCGATAACTTTTTCGTCTTCAGTCTCGACAGGAGCAAAATTAATACGGAAAGTGTAGTCCTTTTCGTTCAGACAATTGATCCGTTTTTCACAGTTCAAGGTGTTACCCTCAAGAGCCTGGGCAAAATTTTGTTTAAAGCTTTTTATTCCATCTTGTGGAACAAATTTTAGTATCGAATCATTTTCTTCAAGCTCAATTCCGAAGATCTCTGAACTATCTCTTTTAGCATTCGGATTAAAGATCAGGATATTATATTGTGGGTCGATAAGCAAAATAGAGTTCTGGTTATGAACAAGCATTGAATGCAGAATAGCTTCAGATTTTTCAATTACATCATTAGTAATTATACTTTCAGAGATGTCCCTTTTAACTGTTGCATAATATTTTATCTTATTTTCAGAATTCCTTACAGGGAAAATACAGGCGGATTCATGAAATAAACTTCCGTCTTTTCTTTTGGTTATCAGTGTACCTTTCCAGGAATGTCCTGAAGAAATAGTTTGAAAGATTTCTTCATGAAGATCTCCGGAATTATGTCCTGAGTTCAGGAAATCAGCAGTTTCTCCTATTACTTCAGGCTTTGCATATAAAGTCATTTTTTCAAAATAATTATTCACATAAATAATTTTTCTGTCAAGATCAGTGATAATTACAGACTCTTCAATTTGTTCAAGAACAGAATTAAGCAAATCTCTTTTTTGCTCAGCATTTATTTTCTCATTTATTTTTGTCTGAATATCTTTTGTGCCAGCTTCAACTTTTTGTTCGAACTCATAGGATTTATCCTTTAATAAATTAAATAACCTGGTTTTTCTTCTATAAATAACAATCAGAAAAGTCAGGGAGATCATAAGAACTATTACGAGGGTCACACTAGTATAAAATATAAATCCTTTATGTTTTTCAAGCAATTTAATCTGCTGAATTTCTTCATTCTTTAATTGTACAATTTTATCGTTATTTATATTATTAATAGCAATAATTATCTTTTGAGCCTCTGTGTTGTTTCTCTGCTCATTCCTGTAAATACTGTCCATAAGCGAAACTAAGAGTGAATTGTTTTTCATTGCCAAACTATAGATGCCTTCCCTGTTATAGATAATTGTCAGTTTTTTACAAGTATTTGCGGCGAGATTAAAATTTTTGTTTTCCAGGAATGTTTCCAGACTCCTATGCAGAAATTTCTTGGCATTAAAATAGCTTCCTTTTTTCAATAACAAAATACCCATATTTAATTCTGCACTAGCAAGTCCGGCATTATTCATTTGTTCTTCATAAAGTTGAATGGCATTTTTCAATACGGGCAAGGCTTTATCGTATCTGGTTGTTTGTGTGTAAAGCTTTCCTATGTAGTTGTTTACATCAGCTACTTCTGAAATATTATTAGCTTCTTCAAAATCAGATAAAGCTTTTTCAAAATAAGTATGCGCATCATTGTATTTTGATATATTGTTCATGCAAATACCCAGAAATTTATTGCAAACAGCTTCATTCATTTTGTCTCCGGATTCCTGATATCTCTTAAGGGCTTTATTAATCTGCTCAATTCCCTTTTCATATTGCCCGTTTTTTTTGTAAATAATTCCTGTTTTTAAAAGTGCTGAAGAGAGTTCAGTTTTGTTATTTGATTTTTTGTATTGAATGAGCGATTTTTGAAGATATTGCAGGGCTGACTTATGATCGCCAAGTATTTCGAATATTTGTGCAATATTTTTATACGAATCCCCAATACCAGTGATGTCCTCTGCTTTGATCCTTATATATAAAGAAATGTAAAAGAGTTTTACAGCTTTAACAAATTCTTTCATTCCAAGATATGCCTGTGCGCTGTTGTCAAGGTTCTTTGCGAGAGTATTAGGATCACCTGATTCCTCACTGATTTTGATAAGAAGCTTGCTGTTATCTATTGCCTCCTTGAATTTACCGGATTGGAAATTGATATTATATAAAAGCGTTGTTGCCGTTATCCTGCCAGCATTATCATTTATTTCTTCAGCAAGTTGAAGCGCTGTTTCTGCATAATTAGCAGCTTTTTCTAATGATATAGTTAAACTTCTTAGTGACAGCTCATTGAGGATATTAACCTTTTCTTTGTCATTAGAATTTACCAAACATATCTCCAGGCTATCGATTTTGCTAATTGAGAATACGGAATCCGGGATAATAATAAATAATATGAATAAAGATACAAGTAAGGAAAAAACCTTTGGTGCTGTGTTAATCTGAGAAATCTGTGGCATTTTTTATTTTTTGACTTTATTGACAAACACCATTAAGCATAGTTTGTTCCAACAGTTTTATGGAATTTTTCCAATTGTATTTAGCTGAAACAAAATCATATCCGTTTTGTGCTATTTTATTATACATCTCATTATTCTCCAGTAAGTTTATGATATGTTTTGCATATTCTTCAGCATCATTTCCTATCAATATTTCAAAATTTGGTTTAGCTTCCAGGGCTTTATTAGCCAAGGGGGAGGTAATGCTGGGAATTTTCATTGCCATAGCTTCGAGAAGTTTGTTTTGCAGGCCGGTTCCGATTTGCATAGGAGCAATAAATATACGGGCTTTTGCATAATATTCTCTCATATCTTTAACCCACCCGGTTACTTGTATTCCTGAAGATTGCAATGATAGAATTCTTTTATGAGGATTTGCTCCTGCGATTACAAGTTTCACATCCGGTTTATGTTGTTTAATAATGGGGAGAATATTATTTACAAGATATTCTGCACCATTGATATTTGGTGGATAGCCCATATTACCGGTGAAAATCAGATCAATCTCCTTCTCAGGAGTTTGTGGTGTAAAATATTCATAGTCAACACCATTGGGTATTATGACGATTTTTTCCTTTTCAGGATGAGGAATAAGATCTCTGTCGGGCTTGGATATAATAATCTTGTTATCAAAATGATCAAAAATCTCATTTTCATATTTTAATAGTCGCTTATATTCTTGCTTTAGTAATGGTTTTAAATAGAAAGGTGAATTATTAATTCTACGTTCTATACCTTTGGAAAAAACATCCTGGTAATCCAGGGTTTTGGGGATATTCTCAAATTGGGAATATTCTGCTACACGCAGGAGTTGGCAAAAAATGTGATCAGGTTTATTTTCCCTTATCAGTTGCCTTATCTTATTGTGAATATTCTTATTATAAAAATAACCCACCTGAAATGGTTTATTATTGATAAAGGTTTTCAGCAGGTTTATAATTATACTGTAACGTGAGAGTTTGAAAATATGTATTGACTTACAAAATGGTTTTAAGGCATCAATACTACTTTGTTGAAGGTTTTTGTTATCATTCAGGGAACATAAAATAATGTCATTATTTTCGGATAAATGTTTAATGAAATAATATGCACGTAACTTGTCTCCTTTTTCAAGAGGAAATGGGAACCTTGGTAATATGATAAATAGCTTCATCGCAGTAAAAGTAAAAAAAATACCAAATTATTTCATATTATCTGTCAATTTTTGATAAAAGGATATTAGGTTCTGAGTGATCTTGCTGTTGTTATGCTGATTTTGAATTAAGTCTTGTGCGTTTCTACCGATACCATCGCAGTAACTTTTATTGTTCAAACATTTTTCAATTGCTGAAAGAAACTCATCTGTTGAATTGGCTATCAGAATATTCTCATCTTCAGTATACATTATTCCGTCAGCCCCGATCTTTGTTGAAATAATGGTTTTCCCTAAAGCCATTCCCTCAATTATTTTTATTCTGATACCACTGCCGGAGAACAGAGGTACTATCATTATGGATTTAGAATTAATAAATTCATGTGCATTATCAACTTCACCCACAATTTCAACGTTCGGATATTTGCTGTTTAGCAGCCATCCGGGCATATGTCTGCCGGCTAAATACAATTTCAATTCAGGGTGATGAGAATGAATCTTTCCCCAAACTTTATCAAGAAACCACTTTATTCCATCCTGATTAGGTATCCAGTTCATCGATCCAATATGAAAAAAGCCCGGGAATTCACTTTCACCCGAAACATCTGTTAAATTGCTCAGATCAATCCCAAAGGCAATGGTAGTAACCGGAATTTTACACCCGGAATTCCTGAAGAAGTCGCTGTCTATTGAACTAATAGTAGCAATGCCGTCATATTTATTCATTACTGACATCTCATAATATTTTAAAGTATTGGTAAGATGTCGGAGATAGAGCTTTTTTAGAGGATTACGACAGCTATCGCTTATCCTTTT
>JAIOTT010000139.1 GCA_021106655.1 Bacteroidales bacterium | reverse complement strand
GTTAGCGTTTGGTGTCGATCTTGAGGATGCATACCTGATTGAACAATATTTATTGGGGAATGACACCTTAAGCGATTTTCAGCTCTTCACCGCTGATGTAGATGGAGATGGGGCCGTTACCTGGAACGATTATTATACCATTACCGACTGGTGGTTAACCTATGGAATTCCCTTCCCGGTTGGGGAATGGAAATTTGAAGAAATTGAAATCGCATTTTATACTACTGCTGATGGGGATGACAATGATGCTAAAGTTACATCAACAGGTGATGTTGATGGTGGAAGCGTGCCAGATAAAATCACACCGGCAAATATTGAATCCCTTCCTTTTGAGCAAATCATAGTTAAAGAAACAGATATTATTGAAGTCCCCGTTTATATTGAAAATGATATTAACATTCGCGGATATCATCTCTCAATAAAATACAATAATGCTATCCTGGAAATATTAGATGTTAAAACCCTTAATAGTAATGGCATCTTCAAAGCAGCCAACGGCACTTTAAAAATCACATGCTTGAATATTAATAATATTACTACCCAGGTGGAACATCATACTGCAATAGCAACATTAACAATCAAGCTAAAAGGAACATTAAAAAATTCAGATCTAATTTCATTTTTACTCATCGAGTCTCCTCAATTTATGGATGAGAATGGAAAACTTTTGAAAAACATTCAACTTAGCATACCCAAAATTAAGATTGAATCTGAAAGTTTTAGTATAATTTACTCTTATCCAAATCCTTTTATAACAACGACTAATATTGAGTATGTGTTACCGGAGGCGGGTAATATTACAATTGGCATTTACAATGTAAGCGGCATGCATGTACATGAACTTATCACTGAATACAAGAAAGCCGGAGTTTATCAGTTTCATTTTGATGGCTCAGGCCTCTTACCGGGAATGTATATGTACCGTATGATTTATACAGATGTAGAACACAAAAAATACATTAAGACAGGTTCCATGATAAAATCCAATTAAGCCCAGTTCAAAAATCTATCATGGTAATGAAAGAGTATCACCCCGATACTCTTTCTCTTTTTATATCAAAAATTCGAAATTATTGACGTAGCCGGACTCTCCATGCAAATCAAATATTGGCTCCTAGTATATCTGTGAAAAAATCCTACCTAAGTCAAAAGCTAATTTACTGAAAAATTAATATTCATTGTGAGTAATAAAAAAATGAATAATTTAGCTTGTGAAATTTTAAGGTTTAGAGATTGCAATTTTTTGCATTTCATATTACAGTTCTAAGAAGAAAGCACTGCGCAATATTATTCAGCTGGATTTTTTCTTCATTGACAATATTGTTGTCCGGTATTTGTTTTGCTCAAAGCGACCTAAACACAATAAATCTTAAAGAAAGAGCAGAATTTTATATCTATCAGGGAAAACTCGATTCTGCCGGGATGACTTTAAACCAACTTTTAAGTATTGCCCAAAACCAGCAAGATATTCTTACAGAAATTAAATGTTTATCAACACTTGCAGAGGTTTATCAAAAAAAAGACAGTTTAGACATAGCTCTTTCCCTGATCACTCGTGCCGAAACCAAAGCCCGTAGTTTTTTTGAAACTGACAAGAGCAATGAATTTGCTGATATCTACCAGTACTATGGAGCTATATTAATGGAATTAGGACAAAGGCAAGAAGGGAAGAAATTTATCAATAAATCTATAAACACCCGAATATCCTGTACTTCAGAGAACGATACCCTCCTTTCTTATGCATACAACAAACTTGGGACTTATTATTGGATAAGGCAATTATATGATTCATCACTCTATTTCTACCAAAAAGCACTTGATGCATCCATGAAAAAAAATAATCCTGAAAATGCTGAAAGTGCATCTTATTATCAAAATGTAGGTATTGTCTATTTAAAAATGGGTAATTATGCACAAGCAGAGATATATCACATAAGGTCCCTTAAACTAAAACAACAATTTCTTAGTGAAAATGATTTAAGACTTGCGCGTATTTACATGAATCTTGGCTATTTCTATTTCAGGATCTCTCTTACTAATAAAGCCTTGAGTTATTACAAGCTTGCAGAACAGGTATATCTTAAAAATCCTTCCACTGGTGGTGCTGAACTTGCACGACTGTACTGGAATATTGGAAATTATTATAATATCCTTGGAGATTTTACAAAATCTTTAATTTATCTAAATAATGCTCTTTACATCTATAATGAAAACCCTGACAAGAATAAGCAAAGCCTCATAAGGATCCATGCAGATATTGGATTATCATACTTTTTGAGTGGAGATTATCAGGATGCAATTAAAAACTATCTTTACAGCACATCAACAAAGGATGAACTTGCATTAATACGCATATATCGTAATCTGGCACGATCATATGAATACCTCTCAGATTTTGATAACAGCGAAATATACTATAATAAATCCATCAATAAAGCAAAGCAACTTCAGGGATTGACCAGAGAAGCTTTAATGTTGAATTTTTCCTATTACGCTAATTTACTTTATCAAACAGATCGTAAAAAAAGAGCTCTTGAATTTTATGAAAAAGCATATAATATTTGTATGGATTTATTTAGCCAGAAAAGTCGTGATGTATCATTAATACTATATTCCCTGGGTAAATATTACATTGCTGAGGGTAATTATTCAATGGCCCTCCCTTATTTTCAGAAGGCTCTGATAGCCGGGATACCTGAATTTTCGGATTCATCCTGCTTTAATAATCCATCTATTTATCAAATTGCTACAGATAATCATTTATACAATATTTTAAGAAACAAAGCTAAAGCACTATCTGGCCAATATTTTAAAAACCCTGATAATCAAATTAATCTATTGAAAAGCATTGAAACCTATGAACTGGCACTAGAAGTTAGCAAAAAACTTGTAAATGCATACTCTTCTGAAAGTAGCCAACTGGAATTTATGCATGGTGTTCGTATTACCTGGAACTTATTACTAAAGTCCATGTATCAAATGACACAAATCAGTGAGGATGATAATTATAAAAAGAAACTATTTACTTACGCCGAGCAGAGCAAAGCCAACCTTCTACTAAACGCCTTGAGGGATGTGGATGCAAAATCATACGGAAACATACCTTACACGTTGATCGAAGAAACAGATAAACTTAAGAAAGATCTGTCGTATTATGAAAAACAAGCCTATGAAGAACGGCTAAAATCCACACCTGATGAATCCAAAATGGCTATTATCAACAACGGAATATTCATCCTTAAAACCCGCTACGACAGCCTGGTATCATCTTTTGAGCAAAACTACCCGGCATATTATAAATTAAAATATGACGATCAAACTATCTCGGTTAAGGAAATCCAGGAAAATCTTGGTGAACATCAGGTTGTGCTGGAATATGCACTGACCGACACTTTGTTATTGACTTTTACCATTAGCCCAAACAATTATGAAATAACAGCACAACATATTGATAGCTCATTTATTGAGAACATCAATCAATTCAGGCAAATCCTGAAACATGAGGGCATGGTTAATTACGACTCTGCTGATTATGCCGGCTATGTACACTCTGCTTATGAATTGTACTGTGTTCTTCTCGAGTCCTCAAAACACTTAATTACAAGTAAAGAGGTGATCGTGATTCCGGATGGAGAGATTGGGTATCTTTCGTTTGATATGTTACTTACCGAAATGCCGGAACAATCCGGCATAAACTACCGCACTCTCCCCTATGCGTTGAAAAAATATATCTTCAGTTACAGCAGCTCAGCAAACATTCATTTTACCGATTTTGGTGGCGTAAAACGAAACAGTTTACACCATTTGCTGGCCTTTGCTCCAAATTATGAAGACTATAGTAATCCTGATCAACAGGCTGATAATAATATACAAAATGCCCGCAACAAACTGATACCTATCCCGGGTGTTGAAGAGGAAGTGAAAAATATTCTGCATATCTACAGCGGGAAAAAGTTTTTGAACCAACAGGCTACAGAAACTGAATTTAAAAAATTCTCTGAGGATTATAACATATTACATCTGGCAATGCATACCATCATCGATGATATTAACCCATTGTATTCGCATATGGTGTTTGCTAAAGATGAGGAAGATACACTAAACGATGGTTTTCTAAACACCTACGAATTATTCAATATGAATTTCAATGGTGAACTAGCAGTGTTGAGTGCCTGTAACACGGGCACAGGAAAACTCGAGCAGGGAGAGGGAATTATGAGCCTGGCCAGGGGTTTTATCTATTCCGGAATTCCCAGCATAGTAATGACCTTATGGACAGTAGAAGATCAGCCCAGTGCAGAACTGATCACCGCCTTTTATCAATACCTTGCTAAAGGAATGCCCAAGCCGGTTGCCATGAACAATGCAAAAATGGATTACCTGAATCAGGCCGGACCGCTTGAAGCACATCCCTACTTCTGGGCCGGCTATGTAAATATTGGGGATATAAGCCCTCTTTCTATCAATACCCGAAACCCTCTGCTTACTTATTTGTGGGGATTATTGATCATTCCGGTTTTAATGGTAATAGTCATTCTTAAAAGAAGAAAAAAGAGAGGAAGCTATTACACAGAGGTTCACTGAGAATACACGAAGTTACACAGAGAGTATTCTATTCTATCCTGCCATGGCACGAAGCATCCAAAGCTACATAGAAACAACATATCTATAGAAAAATTAACCATTTATCATTAATCATTAATAATTACTTCCTACTTTTCTCCCAAAATAATACTGCCCTACTTCAATTCCATCAAAATCTGCCTCGCCTGGGAGGTGTGCCCATTTTTAAAAATTAAATTTCTCCAAATGCTTTATACTTGATGAGTTGTTTTCAAGTAAAATTGCAAAAAGAGTTCTTATACCGTATTTCGGAGCATTCTCAACCGTATATGCCATCAGCAAAGACCCTATCCCTTTCTTTTGAAAATCTTTGTGAACATAATAAGAAACTTCTGCAGTAAATCTCAAGGCTCTCCTTCCTGGTCTATATGCACTTAGAGATATCCATCCTATAAGCTGTTCTTTCTCTTCAGCTACAAAAACCGGATGATCCTCATCATGCGATTTAAACCAACGCTCTCGTTCTTCAATTGTGACAGGGTCAATATCTGCTGTTGACATCTTTGTCTGAACCGATTGATTATAGATATAGTTGATTAATGGAAGATCTTCTTTTTTCGCTTTTCGGATAATCATGATTATAATATTATTAACCACAAAGTCACACAAAGTACTTCACAAAGGTGCACTAAGATAGTGTAATATTACTAATATCTCTTAAATATCAAGATCCTTTGTGCAACTTAGTGACATCCTTCGTGGTAAAAAAAGAAAGTTCCTACTTAATTATGATACATCTTCTTGTAATAGCAGAATTTTCAGATAGTAACCGACAAAGATATATCCCCTCAGGTAATTTGTTACCCTTATCATCTAAGCCATTCCATACAAACTGATTGAGGCCTTTTTGTATTTCTCCTTCAACCAAAGATCTAACTTTCTGGCCCTGTAAATTATATATGATAAGCTCTGCATACTGCGAAGAGGAAAGAGTAAAAGTGATAGTTATTGTTGAATAGAAAGGATTAGGGTATATTTCAAATGAAGAATCTTGCCATCCAGGGGCCTCACCAATCCCTGTTATTATTCCAAGATTTCCATCCAAACTTATATTTTGTGCGTATAATTTTTCCGGCCAAAGCATCGCCGGACGATCATCCAGCCAGCAACCCACCCATTGGTCATTTGCAAAGTCACACACATCAGTTGACATTTTCCAACCTATGTAAGAAGCCATCAAAATTTTCTCATTATTCCAAACATATTGTCCTGCTCCATCAATTCTTGATGTATAAATATCAGTAAAAACAACAGTATCAGTAGGAGAAGCGTAAAGGGAGTCTCTATTGTAAAATAAAGCAATATCATCAGCTGAACTTGCTTTCACAAAAAGACCACTATATCCAATATATGGATTAGGATTTAATGGTTCAATTACCAAACCATTATCACCCCACATTCTTTGTCCTGTAGTGGAGATTTTTTGTCCATACAAACCATACTGATAGGTTGGTATTGTATTCACTTCTTTCCAAAAAACAAACAACTCATCTGATGAAGAAATGTATTCCATTGCAGGCTCCACTTGATAATCATTGGAATTAATAGAAGCTAATATTCCATTCTGAGTCCAGGCAGCAGTACCACTACTATCCACATGCTGAACATAAGTATTTAGTGTCCAGGGGTTTATTCGACCATCATACCAGCTAACAAAAACACCATCATTCATATCACCTTCAACAACAGGCCAAACATATCGAGGAATAGCATTTGCATTTGTATCAAGATCACAAACCGGAACAATATTTGGCCAGAGCTGATTACCTGCAGCATCAAATTTTTGGGCATAAAAATATTTATACCATTGTTCTCCCATCCCTGATCCAACCCTTACCAGTCTGCACCATACTACAATAAAGTTATCATTAGCAGCAGCAATAAGTTGAGGTTCACAATATGTTGTATCGCTATTAAAAAGTTCAACTTCGTTGGCCCACATTAACTGTCCGTTTGGATCAACTTTTTGTATTACAACCGTTTGCTTAAAAGCGGTATCAACATAAACCCTGGTCCAGGCAAATATATAATTACCCTGATCCGTTACAATTGCATCAGGGGTATATTCATCGTAAAGATTGTTGGATAAAGCCACACCGTTATTCCCCCAAAGGAAACTTTGATCTGTAGCAGTTCTGTATGCATAAATATCAAGAAATCCTGAGCCGGCTCTTAAATCACCAAAAACTACTACTGCAGCATTACTCGGGTCTGTAATTAAAGAATAATCCGAGATCCAGCTTTTATTTGGGTGATCGCTTATCAGTAATCCCTCAGTGTTCCAGATCTTGTTACCATCAAGATCTAAACGGTGAAGATACACATCATACCAAAAACTAACAGTAGTATCCGATTGAAAGCTGGAAATGTAATATGATCCATCCGGTGCTACTGCTATATGAGGGACAATCTGTTCATAATTATCTCCGGCGATATAAGTATTTACAGCAGGGTCATCAGACCATTGTGCAGAAAGTAAGATTGGAAGAAAAAATAAAACTAAAATGACATTCGTTGGTGTTTTCATAATAATAGAATTTTAAGTTAACAAGATTCAGCCCAGGCATAAATGGTATGCACAAATATAACAAATTATGGTTCATAAGTCAAGTATTTTATATCATTTTTGAATAATTAAATGCAGTACTTTTGCAATGAGATTAAAATTCAACTTATGGCAAAAAAAGAGAAAAAACAAAAGAAGATATTTGTCCTCGACACATCTGTGATACTTTATAATCATAATTCAATTAACAGTTTTGATGATAACGATGTAGCGATCCCCATAACAGTTCTTGAAGAACTGGATAATTTCAAAAAGGGAAATGACAATAAAAATTTTGAGGCAAGGGAATTCATTCGTATCCTCGACAAGCTATCCGGCAATTCTTCATTACAGGATTAGAAATAACTTGAAATATTCAAGTGTGTAAAATTGAAGGTTGCAATGAATGAAATAAGTGAGGTAGATGGACGAAAAATTTTTGACGATAACAAACATGATCACAGGATAATTAATGCAGCTCTTGTCCTGGATAAAGGAAACCATCTGCAAAAAGTTATATTAGTAACAATAGATATTAATTTAAGTCTCAAATCTAACTCTCTTAATATCAATGCTGAAGATTTTGAAACCG
>JAIOTT010000026.1 GCA_021106655.1 Bacteroidales bacterium | reverse complement strand
TAATAAAGTGTTGCAAAAACAGTGAAGCTGTTTCGCCTGTTTTTATAGGAAAGTTTTGTTGTGCTTCTGCTCTCTCTTTTCCTCCAAATGGTGGATTTGCAAGAACTATATTGTAACGATCTTTTTCCTGTATGTCGGATAAATTTTCGGAAAGAGTATTAGTTCGTATAATATTAGGTGCTTCAACTCCGTGCAGTATCATATTCATTATACCAATGATGTAGGCAAGCGACTTTTTCTCTTTACCATAGAAAGTTCTCTTCTGCAACTTTTCAGTGTCGGCAGTAGATAGCTTTTTACTCTCTTTTAAATAATTAAAGGCTTCTACCAGGAATCCTGCTGATCCAACTGCACCATCATAAATTGTATCTCCAATTTTCGGAGCTACCACTTTCACTATGGTTTTAATTAAAGGTCTTGGGGTGTAATATTCACCACCATTCCTTCCAGCATTACCCATGTTTTTTATTTTCGCTTCATACAAATGACTCATCTCATGTTTCTCAGCATGAGTCCTGAAACGAAGTTTATCAATAAGGTTAATGACTTCCCTTAGATTGTAACCACTATGCAATCTGTTTTTTAATTCGCTGAAAATCTCACCAATTTTATATTCAATAGTATCGGACTGTTCAGCATCTGTTTTAAACTTCTTTAGATATGGGAACAGTTTTACGTTTACAAAGTCAATAAGGTCATCGCCTGTCATAGCATTATGGTCAATCTCACCATTTTTTAGTTTTGGAGCTGCCCAGCTTGTCCATTTAAACTCAGGATCAATAATATCGGTATATGCTTTTCCTGTTAACTCAGCTGCAGTCTGCTTATCCTTTTCAAAATCATCAAGATATTTCAGAAACAGCACCCAGGAGGTTTGCTCAACGTAATCTAATTCAGTACCACACCCATCATCCTTGTGCAGTATGTCGTCAATGTTTTTAAAGGTTTGTTCAAACATAAATATTATTTCTATATTTTTAAATGATCAGTGTATGTTGGTTGTTTTTTATAGCCTTATTTGTAATTATTAATCCACAATAATGATAATTCAAAAAAGAGTATTAACACTGCCTTAATTGGGACATTTTCCCAAAGTGTTGATTATATTTCCTAGCTTTTTCTATCGGTAATTGTTTCAATTTAGTTTTAAACTTATACACTTTTCCATATATATCATTAATTTTTATAATAGCATCAATAATTCCACCGTATCCTTGTTTAGGATTAAAATTCCCCCATGATGACCCTTGCTCAAAATATGCAGTTCCAACAACAGAACTACCAATTCCCAAATCTCTTTGATAATTATAATCATACTCACTGCTTCTTGTAACAATGTTGCTGATTATTACAATCATATCATTTGTGTACTCTATTTTAAAATTTTCACCTGGATGTAATAATGGTATCCATTGAATGTTTTTTTTAAACAACTGCCTTCCTGTTGTATTTCTCTTATACCCTAACCAAATTTTATCTATCGATGTTGGTTTACTACCTACATTTGCAATGGAAAAGTATACTACAAATCCAGTATTATGCAGCTCAAATTCTTCATTTATCTCCTCATTATACCATTTCTCACCTGTATAAAAAAAACTATAAAAAGTCATTTTATCAATAAATCTAACTTTGAGTTTAGGTTTCCTTATTAGGGACTTAAATAATCCACTTAACCAACCATATACTATCGATAGAACAAACAAGGTCAAAGCAAGAAAGCCAGAGTTTTCATTCGTCCAATTTATAATTTGTTTTATCATTATAAGGCTATAATAAACGTATTGAGTCATAAGACCATTAGAGAAGTCATATTTTTATGACTGAATACTAGCATCTTTTGCTTTAATCTCATTAATTGTTTTTAAGCAGACTTCCTTACCTAATTTTTCAGGATCCTCTATGAAAATAAAAGAGTTTGGGTCTTCAACTACGCATCTTCTTTCCCAGTCCATGACAGCAGGTAACCCATCTTTATAAATTCTAGCTTCAGCTACAATTTTCAACTCTAAACTTGAATCCACAACCTCTTTGGTTAATGCTAAATTGAATCCTCTACCATCAACTTTCATAGCAGGGTATATTATTCCATCATACCCTTTGTTTAATAAAAATTCTGCATATGTAGCAGAAATAATATACTCTGAGCTATTTGATTCATCTATATTTTTCGCAAATTCCTCTGATATAAAATTACTCCAAAGTATAGTTGTATTAGAATATTCTGGATAATACTGTTGCGCTTTTTTAAACCCTGAACTTAACTTTTTAGCCAGAGCAGTTCTGTTTTCAAATTTCTGATGAATAGGTATCACAGATAATTTTATACTCTTATTGACTACCCACATACCTATCGTTATTTTAATCTCATTTTTGGAGTTTCTATCTCTAAGTATAGGGCTTATTTCATAGGCATTTGTTAAGTATGCGAGTTTGATCTCATCACTGGTTAGTTCTTCAGGCAAGTAAGAACCATAAAACATTTTTTTTCCTGGATAATGAACTCTTCCAAAATCACTTGAAGGATCAGGAGGATAAGAAATTTTCTCTTTTGAAAGGA
>JAIOTT010000138.1 GCA_021106655.1 Bacteroidales bacterium | reverse complement strand
AGATGCACGAAAAATTTTTGACGAAAACAAACCTGATCACAGGATACTTAATGCAGCTCTTGTCCTGGCTAAAGAAAACCCTCTGCAAAAAGTTATATTAGTAACAAAAGATATTAATTTAAGGCTCAAAGCTAAATCTCTTAATATCACTGCTGAAGATTTTGAAACCGGCAAGATAAAGGATGTGGAATCTTTGTATCCCGGTAAAACTCTTATTGAAAATCTGGATAAAGGGATCATTGACGGAATTTATGCTGATGGATATTGCTCTCCTGAGGAAATAGGCATAACCGAACCTATACCAAATCATTATTTCATACTTAAAAATTCCAGGACTTCTGCCCTCACGTTTTACAATGCTGTTACTAACCGTATTGAACGAATTGAGAAGCGTCCTGCACATAAAATAATGCCTCGTAATGCTGAACAGGTCTTTGCCTTACATGCTATTCTAAATGATAATGTAAAGCTTGTAACTTTGCAAGGTGTCGCCGGAACAGGTAAAACTCTTCTTGCCCTTGCAGGAGCTCTTGAACAAAGAAGGAACTTTAAGCAAATATATCTTGCACGGCCAATTGTTCCTCTTAGTAATAAAGATATTGGCTACCTTCCGGGAGATATTAAATCAAAGCTTAACCCCTACATGGAACCGCTTTGGGATAATCTTAAATTCATTCAAAACCAGTATAGCGAAAATGATAAGGAATTTAAGAAGATCGCTGATAGTCTGGAGAGCGAAAAACTGGTCATAACACCCCTGGCATACATTCGCGGTAGAAGCATATCTAACATTTGCTTTATTGTTGACGAAGCACAGAACCTTACTCCACATGAAGTCAAAACCATTATAACAAGGGCTGGTGAAAACACCAAGATCATCTTTACCGGTGATATTTACCAGATCGACACACCTTACCTGGATTCGCAAAGTAATGGCTTATCTTACCTGATCGATAAGATAAAACACCATGACATTTATGCACATATCAGACTTGAGAAAGGAGAAAGATCAGAACTGGCAAACCTTGCAAATGAATTACTTTAAGGAAATTTGATCCCGATAGTTATCGGGACGAAATTAGGTAAACATCGAAGCCCTAATTTCTATATACACTATTTCTCACTGTATATCACTGTAAGTACAGTATGACCAACTACTTTTAAGGTTGTCTTATCAATAGTTGAAATATCATCCTTAATAGTATGCCAGTGCTCAAAAAAACCTGAGGATGTAGAGGCATCATAATGTATCACATCTATGGTAGGGATATTCCGGATCAGGTTAATATAGCGGTGGTCATCAGTAATTCCGCCTGTTTTCTCGAATAAAAAATAATCCTTATACCCAATTTTATGAGCGATATCCCATACTTTCTTAACGATATCCGGGGCAAAATACATCGAAGTTCCTTCCATAGTAAAAGTAGCGTCTTTGGCACCAACCATATCCAGCAGGATCCCAAAACGAGCATTATAATTATCTTTATGTGGATTTTTCGACCAGTATTGAGATCCAAGTGCCCATGTATTATCACGATCACTTTGTAGGCCTTGAGGTTCCCCATAATCCTCAACATCAAATAATATTATATCTATTCCTAATTGGGTTTCTGATTGTTGTAAATGACGGGCGATCTCTAAGAGTACTCCAACACCACTTGCACCATCATTAGCACCATCAATAGGTGTATTATGGTTTTTTTCATCAGGATCATGATCTGCAAAAGGACGTGAATCCCAATGTGCACATAATAAAATTCTGTTTTCTTTTTCCGGCTGAAAAGAAGCAATAATATTAATCACATCCAACACTTTGTTGTTAAATGCATATGTCTTTCCATGCTGGACAATAACATCAGAAGTATAGCTTTTCAATTTTGTTGTAAGAAAGTTGGCACATTTTTTATGAGCTTCAGTTCCAGGTACTCGTGGGCCAAATGCTACCTGCTGCTCAACAAAAAAGTATGCTGAGTCAGCATTAAAATTAGGGACAGTAACAGGAATTTGTTGTTCAGGTATTACAATTTTTTCTTTATCTGGTTCTTGCTCCCTGCCACCACATGAATTCAGAACAGCTCCTGTTATTACCAGCGTATAAAATAATATCCACTTCATATTAATTAATTTAAATTTAAAAAACCAAACTAAAAACTGTTCCTTCATCCGGCTTGGATTTTACGCCAATTGAGCCTTTATGCAAATGCATAATCTGACGGGAAAGACTAAGGCCTATACCTGACCCATGCTTTTTGGAAGTAAAGAAAGGCATGAATATCTTATCAAGAATATCTGGTTTTATTCCATATCCGTTATCGGAAATTTCTATAATTACCCGACTACTAGAAGCAGTAACTGCAAAAATATTTATTTTTGGATTTTCAAGCTCTCTCACCGCATCAATAGAATTAAGAACAAGATTAATAACGACCTGATCAATAAGATCCGGGTCGGCAGTAATCATAAGATCTTCCGGCAAAACTTTGACTGTCATGTTAATCCCCAATTCATCTAACTTGGGTTTTAAAAGTTGATTAACTCTATGTATCAACTCCAAAACAGGAAAATGCTTAAAGCTTGGTTTAGGTATACGTGTCAAATTCCGGTAAATTTCAACAAAATTTAATAGTCCCAGACTTCGCTTTTGTATGGTTATTAATGCATTTTGCACATTCTTCAGGTCTTCTTCATCCAGGTCCTGAATAAGGATTTTCTTGTTCTCTTCGTCAATTAGTATATCTTTCACCGTTGATGCTAATGAAGAAATTGGAGTTATTGAGTTCATAATCTCATGAGTCAGAACACGAATTAATTTTTGCCATGATTCAATCTCTTTCTCCTCAAGTTCGGTATGAATATTTTGAATCGACACCAGTGTATACTCCTCCTCCTTCATTCTAAATTCAGTTGCGTACATCGAAAGTTGCAAAAACTCATCCTGAATAATTATTTTCATAAGACTCTTACTGCCTGCCTTCATTTTCAATAATATCTCGGGCAGCTCTTCTTTAATTTTTCTTAGATCTTCAATATTTCTCAAATTATTTACTTTAAACAAACGCTTTATGGCATTATTAAACATATCAACTTTTCCATCCTTAGTAAATGCAATAATCCCAATACTAACATGCTGTACAACCGTTTGAAGGTAATTGAAGTGTTCTTCCTTCTCAGTTCGGGTGGATCTAAATTCTGTTATTACTTCATTAAATGCATCACTAAGATCTTCAAAACTCTTGCCCTTACCTTTGTCTGAAAAAGAGCTGGAAAAATCAGAATGGCGGATACTTTCCAGGAATTGTGTTAGCTTTTTATTTGTTCTTTCAACGAATTTTATGAGAGAATATGTCTGAAATATAATAAATATGGCAACAATAAAACCACTAACCATATTTTTTGTGTCCTTTAGGAGATAATAAAAAAGAAATACAAATATTATGATTAAAATTATTCGTATTACCACTAAAAAACGAAATTTTTTATAAACCATATTTTTCTATTCTTCTGTAAAGTGATGCACGTGTCAGGCCTAATTCTTTTGCTGCTTTGCTGATATTTCCACCATGTTTTTCAATAACTTTCCTGATAAGGATTTTTTCAGTAACTTTAAGATTGAGGTTATTGGTATGTAGCTCATTAGGCTTTTCTTCTTCAATCTGTGACAAGAAAAAATCAGATGCTTCCAGAATATTTGACTCACTCATAATTACTGCGCGTTCCACAGCATGTTGAAGCTCTCTGATATTTCCTGGCCAATTGTGCTTTTCAAAACGTTTTAGTGTTGAAGGACTCAGCCTTTTCATACCCATTTTATATTTCTTACAATATTTCCTCAGAAAATGCTCCAAAAGTAAAGGAATATCTTCAAACCTTTCTCTTAAAGGAGGAATAGTAACCTCAACTGTATTTATTCTGTATAATAAATCCTGGCGAAATTTATTTTCATTTACCATGTGGTAAAGTGGCATATTGGTAGCACATATCAATCGGACATCAATCGGAATAACTTTATTAGATCCAAGACGTGTTATAGTTCTGTTCTGCAAAACACTAAGTAGCTTTGATTGCAAACTTAATGACAAATTACCTATTTCATCCAGAAAGATCGTTCCTTTTGATGCAGCTTCAAACCTCCCCGCCCTATCTTCCTTTGCATCAGTAAATGCACCTTTTTTAAACCCAAATAGCTCGCTTTCGAATAGTGTTTCACTTATTGCACCCAGATCAACACTGACGAAAACTTCATCTTTTCTTTGTGATGCCCGGTGTATTGCTCTGGCTAATAATTCCTTTCCGGTACCATTCTCTCCCAATATCAGAATATTTGCATCTGTTACTGCTACTTTATAGGCAATTTTTAATACCTTTTGCATCGCTTGCGATTCACCTATCATCGTTCCATAAGACTGGTCTATTGCAGAGATCAGAGCTTTATGTTTTCCGCGCAGTTCCTCAAGTTCTTTCTTGGATTGACGAACTTTCAGGTTCGCAGTGATTGTTGCAAGTAATTTCCTGTTATCCCAGGGTTTTAAGAGAAAATTTGTTGCACCCTCCTTTATTCCCTGCACTGCCAGTTCTATATCTCCATATCCCGTAATAAAAATGATTACAGCTGCAGGATCTATCCCCAGAATAGTATTCAGCCAATGAAATCCCTCTTTTCCACTCGTTGCCTCACGAGTGAAATTCATATCAAGCAAAATCACATCATAATTTTCATTTTTTAATAAACCCGGAATATTTTCAGGATCAATCTCTGTGTGAACAATCTTAATGTGTTGCTTAAGGAAAAGTTTTGCTGCAAGCAATACATCCTGATCATCATCAACTATTAAAATTTTTGCATCTAACTTACTCATTTCTACATGATTTTTATTGAAACTTCCATGGGTTATGTTTGAGGCTTATTCTGTAATCTTTGTGTCTGCTCTGTGGTTCTCTGTGACATAACATAAGAAGCTATTACACGGAGGATCACAGAGTACACACAGAGTTTCACGAAGGTTTATTGCATAATTTTGTTGTTTACTTTAGACTTTAAATATAACATCATGCTATCAACCTAATACAATGAACTACGAAGTTACAAAGAATGTTCATAATTGTACAAGGAAATGAACGATTTTGAACAATTATTAATATCTATCATTATAAAAACATACACAATTCATTGTGTTTCTGCAACTTAGTCTTAATGGCATAATATTAGAATAAAATACACCTGCTTTTTAAAAACTCATTTGATTATACATATTGTATTTTCTCTTTGGCATGAAACAATATTATGATAACTTTGATGGAAATATTTTTTTATTATGAGCATGGACAGGATTATTGAGAAAAAAAAGTGGACAAGTAAAAAGATAGTTAGCATTGTTTTAATCTGCATATTTTGTTTTTTTCTGATATATTTACTTTTTCTTCGTGACAAACAAAGCAGATTATATGTTGATAAATCTCATATGAGTATTGCACTTGTTAAAAAAGGCAAGTTCTTGGAGTTTATTCCTATTGATGGAGTCGCATTACCGAAGATAACTGTTTATATTGATGCAGTTCAGGGAGGTGTTGTTGAAAAAATATATGTTGAAGATGGTGCATTACTTAATGAAGGAGATCTTATTCTCAAACTGACGAATGCAAACATGGAATTAAGTTATATGGACCAGGAAACACGCATGTATGATGCAATAAATAATCTTCAGAACACTAAGATAGCCCTGGAGCAGAATAAATTTTACAGACAACAGGATATAGTGCAATATAACTTTGAAAAAGAAAAAGCTAAAACTGATTTTGACAGAAAGAAACAATTATATAAAGAAAATGTTATTTCATCTAAAGAATTTGAGGATGCTGAAAGAGATTTTAACTACACCATAAAGCAAAAGGATATTGCAATTAAACTACAGATGCTTGATTCGATTTCCGCTGAAAATCAAACCCGGCAAATTGATATTTCTATTAAAAGAATGTACAGCAATCTTGAGATGTTAAGGCAGAATCTTGAAAACATGACTATCAAAGCACCAGTCAGCGGTAAGTTATCTTCTTTTAGTGCTGAGATAGGAGAAACAAAAAGTGCTGGCATACACCTTGGACAAATAGATGTTATGCAAGGTTTTAAAATGAGAGCAAATATTGATGAAAGATATATTTCCAGAGTAAATATCGGACAAGAAACAGAGTTGGATTTCTCAGGTAAAACTTACCTGCTCAAAGTAAGTAAAATCTTCACAGATGTTACCAATGGATCATTCCAGGTTGACTTGATGTTCACAGGAAATGAACCTGAGGGAATCAAAAGAGGCCAGACTCTTCAACTCAGATTAATATTCAGTAGTCCTAAAGATGCTGTGATTATAAAAAGAGGTGGTTTCTTCCAGGAAACGGGTGGGAACTGGATTTATATTGTGGATGAATCCGGAGATTATGCTTATAAAAGAAACATCAGTATTGGAAGACAAAATACCGGCTATTATGAAGTTCTCGATGGCTTACAGGCTGGTGAAAAAGTTATAGTGTCATCATATGAGAATTTTGGAGCCAAAGATAAATTGATCTTTAAATAAATATCATGATAAAAACAATAGATCTGACAAAAATATTCAGAACAGATGAGGTAGAAACAACTGCTTTGAACAAAGTAAGCATGGAGATACAAAAGGGTGAATTTGTGTCTATTATGGGGCCTTCGGGTTGCGGCAAATCAACTCTGCTCAATATACTTGGCCTTCTGGATAATCCAACAGATGGAGAATATTATTTTCTGGGTAATGACGTATCAGCATTCAATGAAAAACAAAGAGCAAGACTTAGAAAAAATAATATTGGCTTTGTCTTCCAAAACTTCAACCTGATTGATGAACTAAATGTTTATGAAAACGTTGAATTACCCTTAATTTATCTTGGATATAGCAGTAAGGAACGAAAAAATAGAGTGGAAGAAGTCCTTGAGCAGATGCAGATCATCCATCGCAAAAAGCATTTCCCCATGCAGCTTTCAGGAGGTCAACAGCAAAGAGTTGCTGTTTCCAGAGCTGTAGTGGCAAAACCTGATCTTATTCTTGCTGATGAGCCGACTGGTAACCTTGATTCTGCTCATGGTGAAGAAGTAATGAACCTTTTAGATTTATTAAATCAAGGCGGAACAACAATGGTTATTGTTACTCATTCACAAAGGGATGCAGAATACAGTCAAAGGATAATTCGGCTATTTGATGGACAGA
This sequence comes from Bacteroidales bacterium, assembly GCA_021106655.1. GTDB lineage: Bacteria > Bacteroidota > Bacteroidia > Bacteroidales > SMBSF77 > SMBSF77. The sequence continues at coordinate 8,085 of JAIOTT010000138.1, read as the reverse complement.
TAATAAATGAAAATATCACAGAAAAAGCATTCGTCAATCCATAGTTTTTATTTTAAACTCTTAACAATTGAGAAATAGAACAATAGTGTAAATGACCTTTGTATAATTGAATAATTGAATATTTGCACATGCTGAGTAACTATTTAAAATTTGCTATACGCTTATCATTAAAACATAAGGTATATTCCATAATAAACATTTTAGGCCTTGCTATTGGAATTGCTGCTTGTATGTTTATTCTTTTATATGTTCAGGATGAGTTAAGTTATGACAAGTTCAATAAAAACTATGAGCGAATATACAGAGTTAATACCCAAGGTGTTTTAAGTGGAGAAAAATTTAATGCACCATATACTCCTACCCCCTTAGCCAAATACTTCCAGAACGACTTCCCTGAGGTAGAAAAAGCATCAAGGATGGTAGCAGGAAGCCACAAACTTATTCGTTATAAAAACAAAAGGTTCTCAGAAAAGAGATTTTTTTATGCTGATTCTTCATTCTTTGAAATTTTCAACATCCCATTGGTTTCCGGATCACCAAAAACAGTACTTAATCAACCAAACTCCGTAGTAGTAACTTTGGAAACTGCTAAAAGATATTTTGGCAGTAAAGATCCAATTGGAGAAATTATTAAGCTGGATAATGGACTGGATTATACAGTTACAGGTATTTGTGAAAATGTACCAAGCAATTCACATTTTCATTTCGATCTTATTGCCTCATTAATAACATATGATGAATTCAGATATGGAGAAAACTGGATAAACCTCAGCGTTTTCACCTATATTGTTCTTAAAGAAGGTGTTGATAAAGATCAGATTGAAAAAAAGCTTCCTGATTTTTTAATTAAATATTTTGATCCACAATTAGAAGAGCATTTAGGTTTTTCTATTAAAGACTTTAATGCTATAGGCTCCAGTTATGAATATTTTATTCAGGCCATACAAGATATACATCTCAGATCTAACATTGATATGGAACTGGAGCCTGGGGGACACATCTCATACATATACATTTTTTCCCTTATCGCTATATGCATACTCCTTATTGCCAGTACAAACTTTATGAATATTTCTACTGCGCGTTCTGCTGTACGTGCTAAGGAAATTGGAATGAGAAAAGTAATTGGGGCACATAGGTTGTCTCTTATTCAACAGTTTCTTAGCGAATCTATTCTTTTTTCTGTGCTTGCCCTGCTTATCGGACTTGCTCTTGTTGAGCTTCTGATGCAAGAATTTAATCTCCTTACTGGCAAACACTTAAGTATTACATTATTTAAGAATTGGTATTTACTGCCTTCACTCCTCGCTTTTTCCATAATTCTCGGATTAATGGCAGGAAGCTATCCTGCATATTATCTTTCTTCTTTTAATCCTATTGATGTATTACGAAGGAATAAAAAGATAGGTACAAAAAAATCAAAGCTCAGAAGTATATTGGTGTTGTCTCAATTTACCGTTTCAATAATTCTTTTTATTGGAACAATCATTATTTATAAACAACTTAATTTTATACAAAATAAAGAGCTTGGTTTCGATAAGGAAAATGTAATCGTTTTACGAAGAGCTTATGCTGTAAGTAAAAAAATTGAAGCATTCAAAAGTGAGCTAATAAAAAATCCGGCAATACTATCAGCTTCGATTGCCAATGATATGCCCGGAGAAAATGCCAGCGATGCTTTTTCTTTTTTACTGCCGGGCAGGCCAACTTCTGAATTACGGCCAATTAATTTTTTAGTATGTGATCAGGATTATGCTAAAACACTGGGTATAAAACTTAAAGAAGGAAGATTTTTTTCCGATGAATATCCTACAGATTCAAATGCAATTGTGATAAACGAAGCTTGCGTAAAAGCCCTTGATTTATCAGACCCCATTGGTAAATTCCTTATTCTCCCTAACTTAAAAGATTCTGTCATCAATATATATTGCAAGATAGTGGGTGTTATGGAGGATTTTAATTATAAATCTCTTCATGATAGTATCAAGCCGGCAGTATGCTTTCCTTTTAATAAAGAACATTGGCATGTGCAATATCTAGCAATCAAGATTAGAAAAGCTAATACTGATAAAACAATAGCTTTTCTGGAAGATAAGTGGAACAGCTTTGTTGATGATGAGCCTTTCGAATTTTTCATTGTTGAGGAACGTCTGGACTCATTATATAATAATGAAAAAACTACAGCCAGATTATTTATAATATTTTCAATCCTGGCAATCTTTATAGCTTGCTTGGGATTATTTGCACTCGCCTCCTTCACTGCTGAGCAAAAGGCAAAACAAATTGGTTTACAGAAAATCCTGGGAGCCAGTATATCAGGTATTATAATTTCATTAATAACAGAATTTATCAAATGGGTTATTATTGCAAACATAATTGCATGGCCAATCGCTTACATTTTGGCTTATTTTTGGTTAAAGAATTTTGCATATCAGACAGCAATCAGTATATGGATTTTTATTCTTTCTGCAGCTCTGGCATTATTTATCACTATTTTAACAGTTGGTTTTCAGGCCTTTAAAGCTGCAACCTCAAGCCCTGTTGATGCAATAAAGTATGAATAGTGACTAAACTTACAAATGACTAAAATGAGCTAAAATATCGAATAATAAGCTGGCGCTCGTCTCCGGACAAGTGCCCAAAAAGGATGGATATATAAAAAGCTATGGAACTTGTCCAAAGTTTGAATTTTAAACAAGCGATCAATTCAAATATTAAACTGACACTAAGTAATAAACTTTTCTAAATCCCGGAACTTTGGACAAGTTATTAAGTCACAAACGAGCGCGAGCTAGGAAATTAGTAATCATTCACAGAACACTGAAATTTGAAATTATTTTCAAAATTTATAATCTTTATAAAACAGGAAGGTAAAAATGAGAGAAGTAATAATATTAATCCCGGAAGTTGATGTTGACCAGAATATTGAAATTGACGTAAGGATAAATGGAAGGAAGAAAACCTTACAATACAGGGTTGAATTGTTAAGCTGGGAAGGTGATGATTCCACATCAATTGATAGAGTACAAATTTTAAAACATAAAATCCGGAAATATGATAAAGATTGGGAACTGGTAGAGATTAGTGCTCCAAAAAATGACAATATTCCTTTAATGTTCAGAAAAAAATTGTAAAGACGCATGGCCATGTGTTAACAAAATAAAAATAATCATTATGATCAAAACAAATAATCTTAACAAGATCTTCAGAACCGATGAAGTTGAAACAACGGCCTTAAATCTTGTTTCACTTGAAATCAAGCAAGGTGAATTCGTTTCAATTATGGGACCATCAGGATGTGGTAAATCTACACTCCTTAATATCCTTGGCTTACTCGATAATCCTACAGAAGGAGAATATTATTTTATGGATAATGAAGTATCAGGATTTTCTGAAAAGCAAAGGGCTAAATTAAGAAAACATAACATTGGATTTGTTTTCCAAAACTTCAACCTGATTGATGAATTGAATGTATTTGAAAATGTGGAATTACCCCTGATTTATTTGGGAATTAGTCATTCTGAAAGGAAAAAAAGAGTAGAAGAAATTCTGGAAAAGATGCAAATTATACATCGTAAAAAGCATTTCCCTTTACAACTTTCAGGGGGTCAGCAGCAAAGAGTTGCAGTTGCAAGAGCAGTAATTGCCAGACCAAAGTTGATTTTAGCTGATGAACCAACCGGAAACCTTGATTCTGCCCACGGAGAAGAAGTAATGATTATGCTGGATGAACTAAACCAGGAAGGAACAACCATTATTATTGTAACCCACTCACAACGTGATGCTGATTATGGCCGCAGAATAATTCGCCTGTTCGATGGGCAAATAATTACAGAGCAAATTAAGCAAGGGCAAATATTATAACTAACATTATAATTACAGAAGGGTTAACCCAACTGTTAAAAAAAATTAATACCCTAATATTATTACCTTATGTTCAAAAACTATTTCCTCAGTGCAATCAGGAATATCACAAAAAATGCTTTTCATTCTACTATTAATATAATTGGTTTATCTATTGGTATTCTGGCTACAATATTCATTATCCTTTACATACAGGACGAACTTTCCTATGACCAACATCACAAGAAACACAATAGAATCTATCGCCTTGAATCAGATTTTACTATAAACAATAAACATGATAAGTTTGCTGTCACATCTATTCCTTTGGCGCCAGCTTTAAAGCTTGAATTTCCTGAAATAGAAGAATTTGTTCGTTTTGCAGGAGATGAAGATATTCTACTGAAATATGAAGATAAGGAATTTTATGAAGACAGGATATTCTATGCCGATTCAACAATTTTTAATGTATTTGATCATAAATTTATTTATGGATCACCTGATAAAGCTCTTACCGAAGTAAATTCTGCAGTCCTGACTATAAGCCTTGCGAAAAAACTCTTTGGAGATGAAAATCCTGTTAATAAGGTCCTGAAAACAGGTGATGGCATCAATTTTAAAATTACGGCTGTTATTGATGATGTGCCATTAAATTCTCATTTAAAATTCAGCGGTTTATTTTCTGTAAGTACGCTGGCTGAGAGATATGGAAAGGAAAGATTTAATAGTTTAGAGCCGGGAAACTTCTGGAATATCAGTCCTTACAGCTACATACTTTTAAAAGAAAATACCGATATTTCTGTCATCCATGAAAAATTTCCTGAATATTATGACAAATATATGGCTTCTATTGGGGAGCAGATAAATGCCAGTTTTCTGATGATGTCAACTCCTCTTACTGATGTGCATCTGACCTCAAAGTTTGAAGGAGACGAGCCTACTGGCAATATTATTTATGTTTATATTTTTGGATTTGTTGCAATATTCATTTTGATCATAGCTTCCATCAATTATATGAATATGGCAACAGCTCGTTCTTTCGACAGGGCCAGAGAGGTTGGAATACGAAAAGTAATTGGGGCTCACAGGGCTCAATTAATTCGTCAGTTCCTTGGTGAATCAATTATTCTATCTATTATTGCCATGATAATTGCAATAATTTCTGCAACACTTCTTCTTCCTGTGTTCAATAATCTGGCTGATAAAAACCTTAGCTTCTGCCTTATTACAAATCCAGGGATATTTATATACACATTAGTAATTACACTTTTAATAGGAATAATTTCCGGAAGTTATCCTGCTTTCTATCTCTCTTCTTTTTTACCTGTTAAAGTTCTTAAAGGAAGCACAATATCAAATCGAAAAAATGGAACCCTCAGAAAAATATTAGTAACGTTTCAATTTACTTTATCGATAATAATGATAATTGGAACCATATTGGTTTCAAATCAGCTTAGCTTTTTGAGAAATAAGGATCTTGGATTTGATAAAGAAAATATACTCATGACACAGGTTCAGGATACTACATTCAGGAAAAAAATACCAGCATTTAAAGAAGAATTATTGCAAAATCCGAATATTACAAATGTCTCAACCTCAAATGGTTTGCCCGGGAAAATTAGATCTATTATTGTCATGCGTGTTGAAAAAGAGGATAAGATGCAGGAATATGCATTAAATTTTGTGATGGTGGATTATGATTATATCGATCTTCTGAATATTGAAATAATAGCAGGAAGAAATTTTGATAAAAGTATGGGAACTGACCTTGAGGAAGGAGTGATAATAAATGAAATGACCGCGAAAAGCCTTGGATGGGGCGATACTGCTATTGGTAAAAAAATTGATTTTGGAATAGATCTGGATGGCTCAGCTGCCAGAAACACAAAAGTAATTGGTGTAGTTAAGGATTTTAATTATGTCTCTTTACATAATCCGATTGAACCTATTGGTATTTTTCTTAGTGAGAGGCCAAGATATTACCTTGCTGTTAAATTTAAACCAGGAAGTACGCAATCAGTAATAAATTATGTGCAGGAAAAATGGGATTCATTTGGAGCAAACCGCACTTTTGATTATTCCATTTTTGAAAACCAAATGGATGAAATGTACACAGCCGAAGTGAAACTGGGAAAGATCTTTCTATACTTTACTGTATTATGTATTTTTATTGCTCTCCTGGGACTATTTGGACTATCATCATTTATTGCTGAACAGCGAACAAAAGAGATTGGAATAAGAAAAGCTTTTGGAGCATCTGTAAATATAATTGTGATGCTTCTCTTAAAAGAATTTACATATCTTATCCTAATAGCTTTTATAATTGCTGTACCTGTATCTTATTATGCATTTGATAACTGGTTGCAAAATTTCGCTTTTCATATTAGTATTGGCTGGATACCCTTTGTAGCTGGAGGGCTTATGGCATTTGTTATTGCTATTCTTACTGTAAGCTATCATTCTATCAAAGCAGCTACAACAAATCCGGTTAATGCAATAAAGTGGGAATAGTGACTAAAATGAACTAAAATATCGAGTGACTAAAATTAATAAGTGAGCCAAAGTTTCGGGTAACTAGAGTTATGTTAAGAAATTATTTTCTTATAGCAATCAGGAACATTATCCGCCAAAAAGGATATTTTTTAATAAATATTGCCGGACTAAGTATCGGTATGGCTTGTAGTTTCCTTATTTTTTTATGGGTTCTGGATGAAATCAACTATGATTGTTTCAATGAAAACCTTGAAGAAATCCACAGAGTTATTGTAGATGTTGATTTTACTGACAAGCGTGAGAAAATTGCAGTTGTCCCGGCAGCACTTGGACCAGCTCTTAAAAATGAATACCCCGAGATCTTAAACTTCTCCAGAGTACAGCTTAGTAAAAATTTAGTTCTTAGCCATAAAGATAAAAGCTTCAATGAAGATAATATCGCTTTTGTTGACCCGGCATTCCTGGATATTTTCACATATCCCCTTGAAAAGGGGAAGAAACAACATGCACTATCAGATCCAAAATCTATTGTTATAACAAATAGTATTGCTGATAAATATTTTGGGAATGACGATCCAATTGGAAAAACACTCACACTTAATTCTGAATATCATTTTAAAGTTACTGCTATCTTAAAAGATATTCCGGGAAATTCACATCTGCGCTTTAATATCCTAATCCCGGTTAATTACTTCACAAGTTCCAGGGAAGAACTTAATAACTGGGCTGATTACAATTATTATCTGTATGTATTACTGAAGAAAAATACCAGTATAGAGGATATCGATCTGAAAATAAGTCATACAATACAAAAACACGACCCTGAATACGAAGCTGACGGAGCACCCACACATATTTTGCTTCAGGGCCTGAAGGAAATTCATTTACATTCCTCTGATTTAATAGCAAGTTTTTCAATACAAGGAGACATAACTTATGTATATATTTTCTCGATAATTGCAATAATTGTTCTTTTGATAGCCTGTATTAACTTCATGAATCTCACAACAGCCCGGGCAGGCAGAAGGGCAAAAGAAATCGGCATGAGAAAAGTGTCAGGTGCAATAAGGTCTGATATTATTAAACAATTTTATGGGGAGTCACTCTTAATGACATTTATTGCAATGATATTTGCTATTGCCCTGGTTGAATTTCTTTTGCCAACATTTAACACATTATCAGAAAAGTCAATATCATTTGATTTTTCTACATCTTATGAAATTATTATTGCATTTTTTCTAATAAGTATCCTTACAGGTATTATTTCAGGTAGTTACCCTGCATTGTATCTTTCATCGTTTCAGCCAATAAAGGTATTGAAAAGTAATATTGGATCTGCTGCCGGAAAATCCTATTTTCGGAAAGCTCTCGTCGTACTTCAATTTTCTATTTCAATATTCTTGATAATCTGCACAGCTATGGTGTTTAAACAGCTCCATTTTATGAGTAATAAGGACCCGGGTTACGAAATGTCTCATGTCGTTTTTCTGCCGGTAAATGAGAATATGATAGGGAAATATAAATCCTTTAAAAAAGAACTATTACAGTACAAAGACATTGAATACTGTTCAGCAGGAAGTTTCCTTCCTATGCGCGGTATTAGCTCTACTTCGTCAGTAACATGGACAGGCCAACAAGATGAACAAATACGTATTGATTTTGCTTTTGTTGATTATGATTATATCGAAGCACTCGATCTGGAATTGATTGACGGAAGGAGTTTTTCTGAAGAGTACTTTATGGATGATT
>JAIOTT010000475.1 GCA_021106655.1 Bacteroidales bacterium | reverse complement strand
ACAAGCTGATAAGTTCGAAAAAGAACATCTAAGGTTCATAACACCAAAAATTCCAAATATGTATTTTATCAGCGGTGAAAAAGAGGAAGAGTTATTGGAATACTTCGATTTTGATAGTTGGTAGTGTACCAAATGGAACTTTTATAAATGAATTAATAGCAGAGAGCCTGGTGAGAGCCGGGCTTTTTGTTTAACAGCCCCCTCCCAAACCCTCCCCCAAATGGTGGAGGGCTTTGCAGATGAAGATTTTAGTTTGCGATTTTAGACTACTTTTACTTGACAAAAAATAAAAGTATGGTAAAACTGAGGGGGAAAGAGGAATATCCGTTTTATTATGGGGCAAAACCAGAATTATTGCGTATTGCAGCTGATCTTCGAAAAAACATGACACCGGCAGAAAAAGCTCTTTGGGAAAAACTTCGAAACCGGAAATTAGCTGGATTTCGTTTTAGGAGACAGCATCCAATTCATATAGTCGTTGTAGATTTTTTTTGCTACGATGCTTTGCTTGTTATTGAAGTTGATGGAGAAGTGCATGACACCTCATATCAAAAAGAAAGAGATGTTGAAAGAACAAAAATGTTGAATGGCTGTGGTTTAAGGGAAATGCGATTCGAAAATTCAGAAGTAATAAAAGATATTGAGAGTGTCCTGAAGAAAATAGAAAAAGAGCTTAAAAAATCAGTTTTTTTAAAAAACTCCTCCCCCATGTGGGGGAGGTTGGGTGGGGGTTGAAAAGCAATTAGGAATTCCTGGATATAGCTATATACCAAATGTACTTTTTGAAATAAATTAAGAGAAAGGAGCCTGGTGAGAACTGGGCTTTTGTTTAACAGCCCCCTCCCAAGCCCTTCTTGATTAGCGATTGTTGATTAGCGAGTAGCGATTTTTGAAGTAATTCATATCTCAAAACTCATAACTCATATCCCACTACTATTTAATCAAACTTTAACTCTACGTCAAAATTATCTCCCTTGATATACCAGCATTTTTCATCACAAACAGTTGTCTTGACTTTCCTCACATCACTCCCATCTACTGCTAAAATTTTTTGAGAATTAACTTTGTATTCGGCAGTTACGGAATAATATTGGTTTAATTGAACATCAATAGAATAATCAGATGACCAGGCTGTATCTGTCCAATCAACATTATTGTCTTCAAAATTTCCTTTGTAAATAATTATTGGGACATAAGGGTTTTCTTCATTTATTGTGACTTTAATATGGATGAAATCCCATTCCGGCTCTTCAAGATAACAATCCGAGAAATCGTAATCCTCACAATTAAGCGGGTTTGGCTTTTCACAGGAGATCAGAAAAAGGATAGCAGAAAATATTACAAACTTCAATACTTTTGTCATATTAGTTATTCGATTATACAGATATATAGATATACAGATATACAGATATACAGAAATTTAATTATTCAATTAGCAGATATTTAATCTTAATCTCATAGTCTCTTTATCCTATTAATACTTAACATTCAACACTCAACAATCACTATTCACTAATCACTATTCACTAATCATAATCACTTATATATTCAATAAGCAAGCCATCTAAGCTCTTTATCATATTTCCTGTATTTTACTAAATCAATATTTAACAATAGTTGAACATTAATCCGGTGTGGTGGTACTTCAAAATTTCCATAATCAATGTATTCATATAATAATTTTATGGAAAATAATTTTATGGAATAATAAAAACCAGCCTGCGGAGCAAATTTGAATTTACTGTCAGGATGAGAAGAAGAGCCGCGATATGACCCAAAGGTAAACAATCCTTTACCTCCCAATAAGAACCCTGTTTCTGATTTTAATCTAGAAATTATGCTAAATCTTTTTTCAGTGGTAACATGGATCGTTGATCTTTTCTCCCAGAATTGATAATAAAGATCAGGGTTTTGTTCTACAAGTGTCGGCTTTGCCCAGTAGCGCATTTCATAACCCAGAGAAATTCCCATGTTGTATTTATAATCATTAATTCCAATAATTCCACCGGAAAGAATATCCTTGTTGTTAAAGTTAATTCCATAACCTATGATTAAACTATGAAAGCCCGGCCAGTAATTAAGTTTTAAGCCTTTTTCTTTTAACATCTTTCTGATTAGAGGATAATTATAAATTGAAGGTAATGAAGCCAGATTTTTATTTCCCTGAAATTTTTCATTTACAATAGCACCTTTCTCTAGCAAAAGTTTAACTATATCAGTGTATCCATTATTCGCTGCATAGTATAGAGGAGTGAATCCATATTTTGTTTTATGATTTAACAAAGCTCCATTTTCTGTCAAAAGTTTAACAATATCGTAATGCCCGTTTTGAGCTGCTACTATGAGAGGAGTGAAACCATTTTTATCAGATGAATTTACATCGGCACCTTTTTGAATTAGCAGGTCTACAATATGATTTTTGCCGTTCAGAGAGGCCATGATAATTGAATTTGTGCTATCATCGGATCTCTGGTCAATGTCAGCGCCATAATAGATCAACATATCTGTCATAACAAAATAGCCATAAACAGATGCGTACATTAAAGGACTAAACGAAAAATTATCACAATACTTGATATCAGCACCATGTTGAATGAGTAGATCAGCAACATCAATATTATTAAATATTGTAGCACTGATCAAAGCTGTAGTGCCATCTTGTGGCTGTAAATTCGGATCAGCACCATTATGCAGGAGTATCTGAATAATATCCAAATGGTCGGCCTGAGCTGCATACATCAATGATGTGACACCTTGATAAGTTGTAGAATTGATCTCAGCACCAGAACTGATGGATTCGAGTAAACTATTAATATCACCCTTTTCGGCAGCGATAAGTAAATTTAGATTAACAGAATCCTGGAAATGAGAATCAATAGTGTCGGTTTGTGTTATGGTTGTAGTATCCTGAGAAAAAAGATCAGAATGATGAAATGCGAATAAGATTAGTAGAAAAATAATTATCAGCCTCGACATATTCTTGTTGTAAGATTTTTAGTATTTTTATACATCAAAAATAAGCAAAAATTAAACCATATTAATTGACTATCCAACAAATACTCCTCAAATACTGGGGGCATCATTCTTTTAGGCCTTTGCAGGAAGATATAATCAATTCAGTCCTGAATGGAAAAGATACCCTTGCTTTATTACCTACAGGTGGTGGGAAATCAGTTTGTTTCCAGATACCTGCCATGATGAAGGAAGGTGTTTGTGTGGTAGTTACTCCTTTAATAGCTCTAATGAAAGACCAGGTTGAGAACCTGAAGCAAAAGAATATTAAAGCCGTAGCGATATGTTCCGGTATGCATCGTCATGAGATAGAAATTGCATTTAACAATTGTATTTTTGGTGATGTAAAATTCTTGTATATATCTCCTGAACGGCTTGAAACTGATAAATTCAGGGAATCGCTGAAGCAGATGAAAGTTAACCTGATAGCAGTTGATGAAGCTCATTGTATTTCTCAATGGGGTTATGATTTCAGACCTCCTTACCTGAAAATTGCTAATATCAGACCATTTGTTCCTGGTGTCCCAATATTAGCCCTTACCGCAACCGCTACTACGGATGTTGTGGATGATATACAGGAAAAACTTCTGTTTCCTAAAAAAAACGTTTTCAGAAAGAGTTTTGAACGGAAGAACCTTACATATGTGGTAATTAAAGAAGAAGATAAATTTAAGCGTATACTGAATATAGTAAAAAAAGTCAGGGGATCTGGTATTGTATATGTGAGAAGCAGAAGAAAAACGAAGGAAATTTCTGATTTTTTTAAGAAGAATAAAGTTCATGCCGACTTTTATCATGCAGGCCTTGATTCGGCTATAAGAGATAAAAAACAGAAGGAATGGATGAAAAGTGGTAACAGTATTATGGTTTCTACTAATGCATTTGGGATGGGAATAGATAAACCAGACGTTCGTTTTGTAGTTCATTTTGATATTCCCGATTCTCTTGAGGCATATTTTCAGGAAGCCGGTAGGGCAGGGCGTGATGAGAAGAAATCTTATGCAATTTTATTATATGATGATGCTGACATTTCAAATGCTAAAAGGAATTTCTCAGTTTCATTTCCCGATCCGGATAAGATCAGAACAATATACCGTTCACTGGGAAATTATCTACAACTTCCTATTGGTGGAGGAAAAGAGATTGCTTTTGATCTGGATATACAGGGATTTTGTGAAAATTATAAATTATCACCTCTCATAGTACATAATTCAATGAGGTTTCTTGAGAAAGAGGGCTATTTGTTAATGAATGAGGCTCTGAGTTCACCTTCGCGCTTGCACTTTATTTTTAAAAAAGAAGACCTTTATCGATTCCAGGTAGAAAATCCAACCTACGATAATTTTACCAAAGCCATATTGAGATCCTATAGCGGAATTTTTTCCGATTTTGTTAAGATCAATGAAAATATTCTGGCAAAAAGAATGGGAAGGACAAGGGAATTCGTCGAAACTAAATTGTCAAAATTGCATAAGCTTGGAGTGCTTACATATTTACCGCAAAATACTATGCCTCAATTAGTGTATTGTAGGGAGAGAGTTGACACCAGGAATCTGTATTTTTCAAAGGAAAATTATGCTGACAGGAAAAAAAATGCAAACAAACGCTTAGAATCTGTAATATCCTATGTCAGAAGTGAAAATAAATGCCGTAGCCAGTCATTATTGTTTTATTTTGGGGATACAAAGTCAAAGAGATGTGGTAAATGTGATGTTTGTATCAGGCGTAATAAATTAGAATTAAGTGAGTTGGAATTTGATATTGTGCTAAAGCAGATTAAACCTCTTTTAAAAGAGAAATCATACACTCCTGAAGAGCTTTCAATACAAATTCGAGGTATTGATGATGATAGACTCATAAACGTTATTATGTGGTTACTTGATAACGATAAGATCTGTTATGACAAAGAAAAACGCTTGAAATGGTGCAAATAATTTATGAATTATTCAGGTTAGTTGAAAATTATTCAAATAGATATGATAAGAGAAAAGAAAAATATTATTGTCTTAATAGGTATACTTCTGATCACTATACTACTATTTTCTAATTCTGTTTCAAATGACTTTGTTGCTAATTGGGATGATAATCAGTATGTGATGGGTAATGTTATTGTAAAAAATTTATCAGTAGAAAACGTAAAGTTTATTTTTTCTGCTTTTTACATTGGGAATTACCATCCTCTGACCTTGTTGGTGTTTTCTCTTGAGTACAATTATTTTGGAGATGATCCATTGGGTTTTCATATTGTTAATCTGTTTTTTCATTTGATCAATGTCTTTTTAGTCTTTATTATATTTCATCGTATTTCAGGTAAGCTTTTAGTAGCAGCGATTGTAACGTTACTTTTTGGAATACATCCAATGCATGTTGAATCCGTTAGCTGGATATCTGGTTTGAAAGATGTTCTGTACTCTATGTTTTTCCTGTGGTCTTTATGGTGTTATTTGATTTTTATTGATAAAAAGAAAATTCAAAATTACATATTTGCCTTGATTTTGTTTTTGTTTGCTTTGCTTTCAAAATCAATGGCAGTTACTTTACCGTTGGTATTTATTTTGATCGACTATTTTATGTCAAGAAAGCCGTTGGTTAAACATTTTTCTGAAAAGATTCCGTTTTTCGTATTGTCTTTAGTTTTTGGTGTGCTTGCGATAATATCTCAAAGCAAAGGTGTTACATATGAAGAGGTAACTAGCCAGTTTAGCTTGGTCGATCGTGTGTTCCTTTTTAATTATGCTGTATTATTTTATCCTTTTAAAATATTTTTTCCTTTTAATTTGTCGGCTCTCCATTTTTATCCAATAAAGACAGCAGGTATGCTGCCATTGTATTATTATTTTTCACTTTTTATAAATATTCTGATAATATGGGGTATGATTCGGCTTGTAAAATCCACCAATAGTCTCGGTAAAAAATTGTTAAAGCATGAATTTCCTAAAGTGGTTATTTTTGGCATTCTGTTTTATGTTTTTACAATATCACCGGTGTTACAAGTAATACCTGTAGGAAGGGCTATAGCTGCAGAAAGGTATTCGTATTTACCCTATCTTGGTTTATTTTTTATTATTGCCCAGGGATTTTATTTGACATGGAATAGGGAATATCGTTCTTCAAAAAAACTAAGATCCTATATTGTTCTTGTTCTTACTGTTCTTGTTGTTGTTTCCGCTTTTTCAACTGCAAAAAGAAATGAAGTCTGGAAGAATGATGTCACATTATTTGAGGATATGGTTAAGAAAAACCCTGATCAAGGATATGGATATTACGCGTTAGCAAAGGCGTTAGAGGATAAAGAGGAAATAAATATAGCAGTTGTTAATTACGATAAGGCAATTAAGCTTGACCCTGATTTTGCGGATGCTTATTATAACAGGGGCAATTTAAAACTGTTTTATTATCAGAAATACAATGAAGCGATTACGGACCTTGAAAAGGCGGTAGAATTAGATAATGAGTTTAAACTTGCGTATAATAATTTAAGTATTGCATACACGCATCTTCGTAGATTTGATAATGCAGAGAAAATGCTTGATATAGCTATCCGGATTGATCCTGACTATGCCCAGGCTTATTTTAACAGGGGTTATATTTATGTGCAAAAAGAAGAGTATGAAACTGCAGTAAAGGATCTTTCAAAAGCGATTGAACTTCAGCCGGATTACCCAAAAGCTTTTTACCAACGTGGACTGGCAAAACAGGGTATGAGCGACTTTCAAGGTGCACTCAAGGATATGTTAGTAACAAAATCAGCATATCCGGATAATGCAGGTTTGATATTACAGGTGGGTGATGTCAGGTTTGAGCTAAACGATCTGGAAGGTGCCTGTAAAGAGTGGCAGATTTCTGCTGAGATGGGGCACCAGACAGCGCAGAAAAAATTGAAGGAATATTGTAATTAAATATTATTCAGGATTCTTCTGTAATTCATAGCCTGAATCGAGTAAAAGCTTATCCTTTTTCATTAGCTCAAGATCTGAAAGAACCATTTCTTCCACCAGCATCTCAAGATTATATTTGGGTCGCCATTGCAGTACTTTCTGTGCTTTGGATGAGTCGCCAATAAGAATCTCAACCTCAGTTGGTCTGAAGTAGCGTGGATCAACTTCCAAAACAATGTCTCCTTTATTAATTTCAGTATGAGGAATATTTAATTTTGTGAGTGTATCTAAATCAATTTCATCAACTAATGCTTTTTCCTCAACGCCTTCGCCAACAAACTTCAGTTTAATGCCAAGAATATTAAATGTCATGTTTACGAAATCACGTATTGATGTTGTTTTGCCAGTGGCTATTACCAAATCTTGTGGAGTGTCGATCTGTAGCATTTTCCACATTGCTTCAACATAATCTTTTGCATGACCCCAGTCTCTTTTTGCATTTAGATTACCAAGATAAAATTTCTTTTGCAAACCAAGAACAATTCTCGAAGCAGCCCTGGTAACCTTCCGTGTAACAAAGGTTTCCCCCCTTATTGGTGATTCGTGATTAAATAGTATTCCGTTTACTGCAAACATATTGTATGCTTCCCTGTAGTTAACAATTATCCAGTAGGCATAAAGTTTAGCAGCGCCATAAGGAGAACGTGGATAAAAAGGTGTTTTTTCTGTCTGAGGAATTTCCTGCACCTTACCGAATAGTTCGGAGGTGGAAGCCTGGTAAATCCTTGTTTTATCAGCCATACCAAGGAGACGCACTGCTTCCAGAATCCTCAAAGTTCCAGTGCCATCCACATTAGCGGAATATTCGGGTTCTTCGAAACTGACTTTCACATGCGACATTGCACCAAGATTGTAAATCTCATCAGGTTGAACCTCTTGTATGATCCTGGTAATATTTGAAGTGTCAGATAAATGACCATTATGAAGTTTAAATCTTAGTTCTTTTTCATGTGGATCCTGATAAAGGTGATCTATTCTTTTAGTATTGAATAGAGAGCTCATCCTTTTTATACCATGTACTTCGTATCCTTTATTGAGCAAGAATTCGGCAAGATATGCCCCATCTTGTCCTGTAATTCCTGTTATTAAAGCTGTTTTCTTCATGAGATGTTGTTTAATTGGATATCCAAATGCTCCGCAAAAGTAAAAAAAACCAATTCTTAAACCAAAAATAATAATATTTGAGACCTAAATAAACTTGATTTTCCGTGAAGCAAATGCACACATTCTTAACAAAATAAGGCCGTGTTTGAATCTGGAGATATTTGTTGAACCGTAAGTTCTTTCACGGTATCTAATAGGGATTTCTACAATTTTAAGGTTTAGCTTATGTGCCCCGAAAATAAGATCAAAATCACCAAATGGGTCAAAGTCACCAAAATAAGTTCGGTTTGATACCAGCCTTAAGTAATCTTTTCTAAACAGGACTTTTGTCCCGCACAATGTATCTTTGAATTGCTGTTCCAATAACCATGAAAATGATAAGCTAAAGAACTTGTTTCCCATTAGGTTTAGAGATCTCATTGCTTCTTTTTCCATAGGATAAACAAGACGGCATCCATTAATGAAGTCACCCTGCCCTGATGCTATGGCATCATAGAATTTTTGAAGATCTTCAGGTGGCACTGTGAGGTCAGCATCAAGTATCATGAGAATATCACCAGTTGCCATGTCATATCCCATTCTTACCGCATCGGCTTTCCCAATACCCTTCTGCTGCCCGGTTTTTATGATATGTGTAGCAGAGTATTGTTCCTTAATTTCTTTTATCTTTTCCCATGTGTCATCCGTTGAATTTCCTTCAATGAAAATAATTTCAGTGGACTTTCCCAACTTTGGCATCCGCTTTATGGCATTCTCAATATTTCCACTTTCATTGCGGGCAGGAATTACTACAGTAACACTATATTTATCTTCAAAAGAAGTCTTTTCTGTTAAATGTGAAGGCTTTGCAAATGTGTAAAAATTAATATTCAGAAGCCTGATAAATGGGAGTTTCGACAAGTATTTATTAAACAAATATGAGAAGACAGGTATGTATACAGGAATTAGCATACGCTTTGTATTCCTGTATACTGAAAAACCTGACAGATATAGAAGATTGTTAATATCTTTCTCTGATAGCCAGTTAAGTAAAGGTGTCCGGGTTTTTAAACCAATTTTTTCACCAAATTTTAATAATGGTTCCCACAGAAAGTTATAATATGTTACAATGATTTTGGTGTTGATATGACATACCTTTTTTAATTGATTGAATACTTCCTGCACATCATCCAGGTATCCAATAATATTCGAGAGAATGATCATGTCAAACTTTTCATCAAGCCCAATATCTTCCGCTGACATAATATGGAATTCAATATCAGGAAATTGACCTTTTGCAACATCTATCATCTTAGGGCTGAAATCAATCCCAACTTTCCTTTTGCCTTTTATTTTATGCAAAAGCTCTCCTGTTCCACATCCAATTTCAAGAACATTAAAATCATCGTGAGCAAAATAATTACAATACTGAGTTATATCCTTCCAATAGTAGCTATTGAGTTTACGTTTTTTTTGACGTAGTGGAGCAATACTGTCAAAATATTCGATACTATTTTTTTGCTTATTTACCAATTTTGTGATTTTTAATTTAATGTTTGCTTCCCAAAAAGTCAGTAGAGAAGTTCCAATCGTTTATTTTGTTGTTAAAATTCTTTACATCTTCCTCACTACAAAAGAATTTAAGTTTTAATCCAAGTTCTTCCAGTAATCTTATATAATCGGCATAATGAATACCTGCTTTATTAAGACCATATGGCCAGAACTCTCCAAAGATCATTAAATTGTTTGATCTTTTTATTGTTTCTTTCATTCCTGATATGGCAAAAAAGTCATAACCCTGAATATCGATTTTAATAAAATCTATTTTTTCATTTTTTATGAAATAATCGTCGAGTGCAATACTTTGTATTTCTGAATATTTTCTATTTTCTCCGGTATCATAGGTCTGATGATCTACATTAAGATTTTTCGAATGATATAGTTTTATCTTTCCACTTATATTTCCAACAGCAGATTTTTCAAGAGTGATATTGTTATATTTAGATGTAATAGATTTAAGATGTTTAAAGTTAACATCTTCCGGCTCAAAAGCATACACTTTTCCATTTGCACCGACAAGTTCGGAAAATAAGCTTGAATAAAAACCAATGTTGGCACCTATATCCAGTATTGTCATCCCTGGTTTAATAATTTCCCGGAGGTGTTTAATCTTTTTCTTATCGCTTTTTTGCTTATATTGGAAATACAATGGTTTATAAATTGGGAAGGCATATTTGTACAATATGTTCCCCAGTTTATATATTGTCACTTCCATGTTATTTGCCATGATTGGTTGATTTATCAGCAAGGAATATACTTAATTTATTTTTCGCATTGGATTATTACCGACCCGGCAATTTCTTTAAGAACAGGAATCTTTTCGATTGTTTTTCCGACTGATTCTATAAAATTAATCATGAAATTAGGTGTGGCAGGGTGAAGAAAGTCGTAAGGTGTTATCTTTATGTTTTTAAAACCTGTACGCTTTAATTGTTTATATGTTTTCCACCTTATTATTGCCGTTTCATCGGGCGAATCACCCATCCATCTTTTAATAAATGGAATATTTTTCTGAACAGCAATCTGTGGATTGATCATGTTAGGTTCAGCAAAAACCATTCTTCCACCGGGCTTGAGAACCCGAAAAAATTCTTTGTAGGCTTCTTCCATATCAAGGTGATGAATAACTGAACTTCCGCAAATAACATCAAATGTGGCATCCTGAAAGCTTAGATTCATTGCATCCTCTAATAGAAAATTGGCATCAGGAATTTTTTTTCTTGCAATTTCAAGAAGGTCTTCAGATATATCAATGCCTGTAATATCTGATTTTGTCGCATTATATAATTTTTCGGTAAAAAGGCCTGTCCCACATCCAATCTCAAGAACTTTATCTTCTTTCTTTATGCCAGGTACATTAATTAAAAAATCAACTCTTCTGTCGGCTCTTCTTTTTCCTGAAGGGCTACTCCAGTTCCATACTTTCTCAGCATCAGAAACTATTTTCTTCCCATGTTCTTTTTCGTGAATTATCCTTTTGTTATCCATTTTGTATTCTGTTTTGTCTGTTAGTTTGCTGTTGGTTGAATAATATTATATGCAGGGGCATTATAGTTTATTTCATATAAATATGCAGGCTCAAATTCTCCGACTTTATGAATTACTCTTAATTTTTGAGGATATTTATCTGCAATAGGTTTCAGTATCCTGTGAATAGTGTTAATAATGAATCCGTCAGCTTTTTTCGGATTCCTGCGTAAATTTGCAAGTATTACGTGTGTAACATTATTTCTTTCAAAGTAGGCAAGTGATGAATCCGGATTATTGTAAAGAACTTTATAAACCGGAAAAAACTGTTTTCCGTTTGAATGTATAAATGATATGGGAGCTTTTCTGCACGCAACCAGGGCGGTATCGGGCATATTTTCTCCAACCCACTCACTCATTTTAAAGTAATTTATCCAATCTGGAGTGTAACCGGCATATTTTTCACCTTTAAGATTTTTTGAGAGTACCGGCAGGTTTTTATTGGCTTTTTTTACACTCGTAATTAAGCTGCTCAAGCTTATAACAATCAAAATAAAAAGAAAGATAGTTTGTACAGGGGTTGATGTTCGTTTAAAAATGTCGTAAATACCATAAAGTATAACAAATAGTATCAGAGGCAAATAGATCATGATCATCCGTGGCTGATCCCAGCGTGTTGCAAGTGCGATAAAACTGGCACTCAGCATGGCAGCGAAATATACTGTAGATAATATGAGGATTTTGTTTTTGGATTTGAAACAACGATATAAACCCCATAAAATTAATAATACTACTAATACTGTTAACACAGTTGATGTTGTCGTTGAGTCAGGTGATTTAAAACCTAACATCTGAAACAGGCGTTTTGAAATATAAAGATCACTATTATGGAAATAACGACTTGCCAATCCCCAGAGATCCTCCATCCCTTTTGCAGGATTATATGGATCTTTTTGAAAAATAAATGAGCTTTGACTACCATATTGTCCAACACTTCCCCAAATTAATGATTTTATTACCTCAAACAACCCTTTAAAAATACCAAAAGAGATTATAAAATAAAAAACATTTCGAAATTCCTTCATAAGAAGAAAATATACCAAAATTGCCGGTATGGAAGCAACCGCAACATTTCTTGTCATGGTAAGCAAAAATGCAAATAAGCCAAAAACTAACCAGTTCTTGTATGTCTTACGGATATCATTATTATAAACTACTTCAGTATCAAGTAATCTGCTAAAAGAGTAAAAGAAAACACCCGAAAGGAAAAGGTAAAAAGCTTCAGTATATGTTTGGCTTGCATAGTATAAAAAGTAAGAATTTACAGCAGTAACTAATAGTACCGGAAAAAGTATCAGATGAGGTATCCTTCCTTTAAATGCTTTATATAAAAAAAGCAATCCAAGAAAATTAAATAGTACTGAGAATAATTTAAAAACAATAAGTTTTACTCCCATGATAGAAATTAGCAAGCTTAGAAACATTGGGTATAAGGGAGCATTAGAAGTGTAATAGTAGTTGAAAAAATCATTAGCATATTTGTAACCGGCTTCAATATACAGTGCGTCATCATTTGATTCAGTTATCCTCACATTGAAGCTGATAAATGCAAAAAAGAAATAAAGTGCAGCAATAACAATAAATGATAACTTAGAATTATTCCCCAGCCATTTTTCTGCCTTATCAAAAAAAGTAGCACCTGCAGCTTTTTTAATGTTTTTCTGAGGAGGTGGAGTCCTTCTTTGCGGCTGCTTAGCTTTATTTTTCTTTTTGATCTTGTTCATAGTATAAGGATTTTCCGGAATATTCCTAAATTCTTCTGAACTATTTCATTTTAATGATTAGCATTTCCTTAAACAGTTCGCAAAAATAAGAGATTTTTTTGATTTTAGGACTATTAATCCTCAATACTGTGTATTGATATTAATAACAACTTCTGTAAATAATCATTACAGATTACATCGTTTTAATGAAAAGGGAATTATACAATATTGATTACTCTTTGTGTAGGTAACTATTGAATTGCCATCTTACCTTGCCCTAATACATTATTATCTTTGTCTTTTATGTAATAGAAATATAATCCAGCAGGTAAGTTATTTCTCTCGAACCTAACTTTTTTTGAATTAATTTGTTGTGTGCTTATAGCATTGCCAAGAGCATCACAAACAAATAATGAGAGGTTATTCAATTTGATATTGTT
>JAIOTT010000300.1 GCA_021106655.1 Bacteroidales bacterium | reverse complement strand
TAAAATTGTAGATACTTTGCCAAAGGAGTGTACCAGCCTTACATATACATAATGTTAGTTGTTGTGCCTTCTTCTGTGAGGAGACAGAGAGCAATGCCATAAGAGCATAACAATAGGAAAGCCCTGATCTAATTGCACTAAATAGTTTTTGGCTTTAATGTCTAAGATAACAACGAAATTGAATATCGAATATCGAACACCCAATAATGAATATCGATGTATTGTTATGGCAAAAAATTAAAAAAAATTGAAAAAAAAGGTTACCTTTTATCTATTTTTTCAGACTAACTTATAAATCCTCTCTTACAATTTAAAACGAGTTTTATGTTCCTTCGGCTTTATAAGTTAGTATAAAACCTGTTAAAATCCATTTTTAATTTTCGTTACTATTACCCTGATATATAGGGCATTGCAACTAACAACCGAGTATAAATATTATGCTTTATTTCTATAATATCAACAGTTGTTTATTTAATACAAATATATTGAATATAATTCAATAACAGATTCTACTGATCCTAAATTTTATGATTATTCAATCAGTGTAAATCAGTCCAATCAGCGTCATCAGTGTTCTATTAAAAGGTCTATTAAATTGATTAGAACATTTAAAGCACATAGAAAATAATCCTACCTTTGCCTCCTCACTCAAACATCAGGTATAATGAAGAGCATTTGCGTTTTTTGCGGATCAAGCAAAGGAAAAGAAAAATCATACAGCATAAAAGCGGAAAGCTTTGGAAAGTTACTGGCTAAGAGAAATATCAAACTTGTGTACGGTGGAAGCAATATTGGCCTGATGAAGGTACTGGCCAATTCTGTCTTATCTTCGGGAGGAGAAGCTATTGGTATTATGCCTCATAATATTGTCGAATATGGTGTTGCTCACCCATCTCTTACAGAATTACATATCGTTAAAACAATGGCAGAACGGAAAGAAATGATGATAAAACTATCCGATGCCTTCGTTGCCTTGCCAGGTGGACTTGGAACATTTGATGAGTTGTTCGAGATATTAAGTTATAATCAGCTTGAACTAATTAATAAGCCTTGTGGCATTCTAAACATTAATGGTTATTACGATCATCTTCTAAAATTCCTTGATTCAGCCGTTGAAGAAGAATTTGTAAGGATAGAACACAGGAACAACCTGATCGTTGAAAGTGATGAAAATAAATTACTTCAACGCTTAAAAACTTTCAAGCCAGTTCAGGCGCATAAGTGGGTTGATAAGCTTAAAGAATTGAGTGACTAAAATTTCAAATGACTAAAATGAGCTAAAATCAGGAATGATTAGAGTTTAATATCTCTCAAACTCTTAGTCTCATAATCTCTTATCTAATATCTAGTATCTAATAAGTAGTTGTCATATCCTCCGGGATACACAAGATATAGTCCGCTTTATCATAGTATTTCTCATCAAGTTTTTTGATATCCTCTTGCTGGATGCTTGTTATGGTGAGAATTTTTAATTCCGGGTTTACTTGTTTTAGATACCATACTATAGATTCGTGATTATCGGAATGGTAACTGCCGTTATAGTGCAGAAAAGTTACTCCTTCCGACCAGTTCTTCAGTATAAAATATGCCATTGTAGCATCTTTGACAGCCTGTGCTTTAGGGAAATTCGGATTAGGTTTACTTTTTCCCATACCACTCATTCCTCCCATACCCATCATGTTTTTATAACAATCCAGCCCGGGATCATACATTATTGGAAGAGGGGGATAATAATTTTTCGCTTCATCGCTTAAAGAGTCAAGTCCTTCAAATCCACTTTTATGCACAACAGAAGCGTATCTGCGGGGAATGTTCGTTGCAATAAATTCCAGATCATTGTCCTTTGCAAATTCAACAAGAGGTTTATAATCAGTTTTATAATTAGGCCATAATCTAGCTTGTCCCTCAAAATTTCTTTTGGTTATTTGTCCGCTAATATATTCAGTAAGTAAAAGTTGGTTATCCGATTCAAACATCTCAGCGCCTAAAACCAGTTTTTTCTTCTTTATTTCAAACAGATCTTTTGTGATCTGCAACTGTAACCAATGACAAATTGGATTGTTATGTAATTCCCCAAAGAAGACAATATCTGCTTCTGCAGCTGTTTTAATTAATTTCTCATATTTAGCTGCTTTTCCTTTCGAATCGAAAAGAATATATGCAGGTTTATCACTTTTCATTGCGATGCTAATAATAAAAATGGCTAATAGTAAGATCTTTGTTTTCATATTTTTTATTTTTAATGCTGTTAATATTTATATTTCATTACCCCCTCTGTCTTCCTTCGTCATACATCTTCCGTTCATCGTAGTGTCCACACTACGATGTAAATCTCTTGGCGAAGCGTGGACGCTTCGCCTAACACAGGATAGGGGGTAAAGATACATCAATTTTTCTTTAATTCCTGCACCATTGATCTCAGCTCATCTATCTGGTGCTGCTGTTCCTCAATAATTGTTTGCTGTTCTTTTATTGCTTCAGTCAAAACAGGGATCATCCCAATATAATTAACACCCTTATATCTGATCTCATTTTCACTAAATCTTTCACCTTCTACAACGTTTTCATCCCTGATGTGTACATTTTCACTTACTAATTCCGGAAACACCTTTTCCAATTCCTGGGCAATAAACCCGAATTGGGTACCTCGGTTAAAATTCATACTTTCTGCTTCGCCTTTTGTTTTAAAAGTATAGCTATATACATTTAGCTCTTTGATCTTAGCAAGTGAGCCCGAAATATGCTTGATGTTTTCCTTGAACTTTCTGTCTGAAGCATTTATCAGTGTTCCGTTATAAGCCAGGTCTCCGTCAAAATATCCTGCATAATTTGTAGTTCCGCCAAAAGCCCTGGAATAGACCCCATACACTGTAGTACCATTTAAAGCACTAACATACAAACCATATGTTGTCGCATCATTAGCATCTCTTTCAATATTAACATAAATCCCTCTTGCTGTACTTGTATTTCCTGCAGCAATATCAATATTATTTAACTGCCCGTACGTATTTCCCAGAATACCGGTATGATCGACATAATTATAGATACCTCTAAGATCGTTAGCAGTGGAAGTTGAGGTGGCATAAATTCCATTAGTATTACTAATATTACTGGTTCCGGTAAAAGCTGCTGAGGCAAACACTCCTACACTGTTATTGTTAGTACTTGTGTTAACAAAATACCCTCCATAACCAGTATAGTAGGAGGTACTGCTTGATCCATAAACACCACAATTATCAGAGCCAAGATAACCAAAGTTGGTGCTGTTGTATTGCCCCCAGGCACCATATGACACTCCACCGAGATAACCAAAGTTACTTGAAGAATACTCACCATAGGCACCAAAATTTATTCCCCCAAGATATCCACTTCTCCCACTTTCTGAATTTTTACCATAAACACCAATACTGTTCGAATATCCAAAAAGTCCAAAGTTATTATCAGGAGTGGATGTCCCGAGGGATAATCCGAGAACACCAATTTCATCCCCAGGAATATCAAAACCACTATATGCATCAAAGGTATTATCTCCAATAACTCCCAAAAAACCCTTTGTATCATCATTTCCTTCAGCTTTAACAGATATGCTTCCAAAAGCTGAAGATATATTTCTGAATAATGATAAATTCCCGGCGTTTACAATTGTTGATACTTCAAATATTGTTGATGGAGAGTTAGTTCCTATTCCGACATATCCATTATCATAAACAGAAGACTTCATCAGGGCAGAGCCATTCCATTTAGAGAGATAGTTAAATGCATTGTTTCCAACCTGAGGATCGATTTCCTTTAAATTATCAAAAGTTTTGGCATATAAAGCATAGGGTACACTAAGCAATTTACTTGTACCAAGTACAATATAAGATGAACCTCCTGTAATATCAATTTCAGTTTTAATGAAATATGAATTTATCCCCCAATCAATCATTTGGAAAACGCCAAATACAGGTGTTCCATTTCCAATGCTGAGATTTAATAAGCCGTAGCTGTTAGTTGCAGTTTGATGCGTTTCAGCATAAACAAGTGTACCATTCGCACTACCCTGCAAAAGACTAATTTTCATTCCAACATTTTGATCCTGTAGTATCAGACCATTTGTATCTCTGGCTATTGCCTGATAACTAAAGCTCTCCGGCGCCTGAGCATTTAGGTTGCATATTGCAACTGTAAATACTCCAACTATCAATAATATCCTTTTCATTTTGAATATATATTTAAAAATTTTCAACAAAAGAGTCCTGTACTATAATCCCCCATTCGCCACCAAGACAAGGCACAAAGTCTCAAAAAATAAATTCATATAAACAAACCATTAACAATTCATTATTATAAGACAAATATTTTACATACATAGTATGCATAAGAATTAAATTTTAAGTTACAAAAAAAGCCCCTTGTTAATCCAAGAGGCTTTGTTGTCCGACCAGGGTTCGAACCTGGAGTCTTCTGATTCAGAGTCAGACGTGTTGCCAGTTACACTATCGGACAATATTTTTGCAGGGTGCAAAGTTAATAAAAAAATATAAAAGTACTTCAATCAGAATCGGTTATTGTTTTAACTGATCTGCTTTAAACATTAATGGTAAAAGGTTTTCCATTCCTTCAATCAGATATACTTTTCCAATTTCTCCGGCTAAAATTAATCGTATTTTCTTTCCCTGATTTCTTTCATATTCAGCTATTACCTGTCGGCAAGCACCACAAGGAGTAACAGGAGTATCAACATGAAAATCCCTGGCCTTTGATGTAATTGCAACCGTCTTGAGAGTGATATCCGGATACTGGGAAGCAGCGGCAAATATGGCAACTCTTTCAGCACATAATCCTGAAGGAAAGGCAACATTTTCCTGATTACTGCCAATCACAATCTCCCCGTTTTCAAGCTCCACTGCTGCCCCGACCCGGTATCCGGAATAAGGTGCATAAGCCGAATTTATTGCATTGTTTGCATGCTTCAACAGTTCTCTGTCGTTAACACTTAGATCATCCGAAGAATCGTATTCGATAAATGTAACTTCAAGCTTTATATTTTTCACAGGCATAAATTTTTGTGTCTAATATTGCAATTAAAACTACTCCACACTTTTATAGGTTCCGACAAGAATAGAATCATAGGTTTCTTTATCATTAATGACATCAATTGCCTTTAAGATTTCCGGATCAGATGCTAATGAAGCTATTATTCTCCCCTTATTATAATAATACCTTATAATAATCTCCTCCTTTAACAGAGATTTAATAAGGTTGCTGTATTTATCCAAGTCATCGCTTTTTTTATTACTAAGGCGGTTTGACAGGGTTTCATAATCATCTTTAATATCATCAAAATAACTTTCTTTCGTACAGTAATCTTTTAATCTTTTCAAAGCATATTCACTGTCAGTAGTATATTTGAATTTTCTCTCTTTTAGGAATGTTTTAAAATCATTAAAGATTTGATCATTAATTTCAAATTCTTTAGGTCCGGCTATTGAATCATGCTCATAAACATACTTTGTGGCATAATCAAAAATCATAAATTGAGAAAGAAGATTCCTTACAATGTTGCTGTATTTAACCGGAGTTATCACCACATCGGGTTCAACACCACCACCGTCATACACAACTCTTCCATTCTCAGTTTTAAAAGCCGTAATCAGTGAATCAGGGATATTTCCAAAATGGCCATCTTCATCTTTATGAGAATAATCAACAGCTTGTATACATCTTCCACTTGGAATATAATATTTTGCTACAGTAACTTTTACCTGGTTATTATAACTCAGTGGCAAAACATTCTGAACCAGGCCTTTACCAAAGGAACGTTGACCAAGAACAACTCCTCTGTCGAGATCCTGCATAGCTCCGGCAACAATTTCAGAAGCGGAGGCACTTGATTTATCAACAAGAACAATAAGTGGTATATTTGTGTCAACGGGTTTCATTTTTGTTTTGTAAGAATTGTTTTTATCACGTAGCTTACCTTTTGTACTTACAATCAGTTCCCCTTTTTCCAGAAAGATGTTCGATATGTTAACAGCTTCATGAAGAAGCCCACCACCATTTCCACGCAAATCACATATTATCCCATTCACGTTATTCTTCTCCCGCAATTCTTCAAATGCTTCTTTAAATTCATTTCCGGCATTCATTGTAAAACCTGTTAGTTTAATGTAGGCAACATTATCCTTCAACATACCATAATAAGGTATATTATCAATTTTCACAACTTCCCTGTTAAGGCTTTTT
>JAIOTT010000253.1 GCA_021106655.1 Bacteroidales bacterium | reverse complement strand
GATTTGCTGTTATGCTTTGTTTTTTATTGTGTCGTGTCA
The DNA here is from genome assembly GCA_021106655.1 of Bacteroidales bacterium. GTDB lineage: Bacteria > Bacteroidota > Bacteroidia > Bacteroidales > SMBSF77 > SMBSF77. Next base: position 9,680 of record JAIOTT010000253.1, on the reverse strand, counting down.
TAAGATTGAGTAATTAAATCCATTATATCATCAATTGAAAACTTCCCAACCTGTTCATCCTTAGGTGCAATATGAAGTTGTCTTGTTATATGTCCGTATCCATGAGTTTTAGGAGTTTTCCTTGTTAAGTTATTATCGTCAATTATGATATCGTTTATTGTTCTAAGCAGTAGTCTCAAACAATTATTTTTATTTTGTACTGCTAGATATACGAAATTTCTTGATGTCTTATATACAATTTCTGCATTGGTGGTATAACTCTCCACTTCGGAACTTATATTTCTAATTTCAATGTCAATCCGAGAATACAAATCTTTTAAATCGCCAGAAGCTCCTTGTAAATGTTGCTCAACAGTTTTTGCAATACGAGGTTCTTTTGCTATTTTTTCAATTGTAAATCCTTTGTTTTTGGTTTTGATTAATTGTTCTGGTTCTTCTTCTCTAGAAATGACAAGGGTATCATTCTCATAGTATCTGTATTTCCATAATTCTGCTCCAAGTGATAATGCTAAACATTTGTCATCAATGCTGTATTCTTGAGCAAAACAAAGAATTCTAGGATTTGAGAAGTCAATTTCACTAGTCAAATTTTTTATGTTTTTTCTTGCTAATAATTCAAATGAGTCTGGATTTTGTTTAATCCATGTCATATATCTATTTGCTTGTACAAGTTGTCCTTTCTCTTTTGTTTTTTTATACTCAATAACAATTGGTCGATTGCTTTCATCAAGACCTAAAGTTTCAATTCGTCCATGTTTATCAGTTATATGTTCATCCTTAATAAATCTAACTCCGAATATTTCTTCAAGGTTTTTGTCAATCAGTTGGTGCAATTCCAACTCATTCTTGAACTCTTTCGTATTAATCTTTTTTGCTTTCTTATTTTTTATCTCAAATAGTGGCATATTTCTGTCTTGTTAAATAAAGCATAACAACTAGCTATTCGTATTTCTTAAAAATTCTCCTTAGAAGGACATTATATTTTCAAACAAATATATTGAATGTTTCTTAATATTTCTTTAATAAAATGGTAAATAATATTTTGATGAGATGGGAGCGGAGTCAGGAGACTCCGCTCAACGGGGTTAAGTAGAATTTGAGCCTTAACAACCAAATTACCACCTAATTACCACCCAATTACTATCAAATTACCACTTAATTACAATAAATTACCATTGAATTTCTTGATTTTTTTTATCTTTACAGGAAACAATTCTAGTATATGAATTCTCTCCTAGCCATAGACCTTGGTGTAAAAACCGGACTTGCATTGTTCAATGATAATGGTAAGCTCGTCTGGTATCGCTCACATAACTATGGAAATAAAAGAAGGTTGAAAAACAATATCCCTGAAATATTTCACAGCATACCGGGATTATCAATTTTAGTTATTGAAGGAGGCGGACCAATAGCAGAATTATGGAAGAGTAGAGCTGTTCGCCATAAACTCACAACTATGCAGGTATTTGCAGAAGAATGGAGAAAAGAGTTGTTTTTTGACAGGCAGATACGTAATGGCCCAATGGCTAAGCAAAATGCTATCGTAATGGCCAAAAAAGTAGTTACCTGGTCAGACATAAAAAAAGCTACAGCTATGCGTCACGACACAGCTGAAGCTATTCTAGTAGGATTGTGGGGTGTTTTGAAAGCAGGTTGGCTTTCAGAGATACCTACTGAACTTAAATAATCTCTGGTCCTATTTCCCTAGTATCAGCGGAAGTCCATCTTTTGCGCTTCCAACAACAACAACTTTCGAATTTGGTGACTTAGCCAATTCAAGCGTTGCTTCAATACCTTTTTCTCTCAGAATATTATCCGTTATACTTGCGCTGATGATACGGTTTGCAGTTGCTTTTCCTTCAGCCTCGATCTTTTGACGCTCAGCTTCCTTTTTTGCTTTGGCAAGTTTAAACTCATACTCCAGTGAAAGCTGCTCCTGTTTTAATTTGCTCTCGATAGCAGTTTTAATAGTTGGAGGAAGAATTATCGATCTTATAAGTATATTATTCAGTTGAATAAATTTAGTGTCAAGAATATTTTTTGTTTCAATATAGATCTCATCCTGGATAGCATCTCTTTTAGATGAGTAGATCTCTTCCGGAGTGTATCTTCCAATAACACTACGTGCTGCGGATCTCATAGCAGGAATAACTACTGTATTTGGGTATTTTACTCCAATGCTTGCATGAAGATCACCAAGCTTGCTGGACATAGGTAGGTACCATGCAGACACGTCTACATTTATCTCTAGTCCATTTGAAGATAATACTCTCATATCCTCAGCCTTTTCTTGCTGAAGCAATGAATATACTATCATTTTATTCCATGGTGCGATAAGATGAAATCCCTCACCAAAGGTTTGGTCTTTAACCACTCCACCTGCGAAAGTCTTGAATAATACTCCGCCATGACCGGCTGGAATAGTCACTGTCATCCTGCTTCCAAAAGCAATAAGAAAGATCACTACAACTACGATTCCCACTACGGGTAATACCTTTTTAAAATTAATTTCTTGTTCTTGTGCCATTTTGATAAAATTTAGAGGTTAATAAATTTATTTGGATTTGAATTTTGATCATCAAGAAAAGTACCATAATAATATATACTAATTTTTTCCGACATAATGTGTAAAATTATTGGTTCTCCTGCACAAAGAGGACATTTTGTCAGAAATTATTTATTGGCATAAGCTTTGCAAACAGAAAAATCCAACTTACCCAATAAAAAATAATCAGTGAATAAAAGTAATTAATAATAACAACAAATAAACATTAAATATGCAAAAGGGGAAAATAAATGTTCAAACGGAAAATATCTTTCCAATTATCAAAAAATTTCTTTATTCTGATCATGAGATATTCCTTAGAGAATTAATTTCCAATGCCGTTGACGCTACACAAAAACTTAAAACCCTCGTCTCTCTGGGTAAATATAAAGGAGAGCTTGGTGATATAACTATCAAGGTTGCGGTTGACACTGCGAAAAAAACTATTAGCATCAAAGACAGGGGTATTGGAATGACAGAAGAAGAAGTTGATAAATACATCAACCAGATAGCTTTTTCCAGTGCTGAAGAGTTTGTAAAAAAGTTTAAAACAAAAACCGAGGCTGAAACTAATGCAATTATCGGACAGTTCGGACTTGGGTTCTACTCTTCATTCATGGTATCAGATAAGGTAACTATCAATACCAAAACATATAAAAAAGGTGGAAGCACAAAAGCAGTAAAATGGGAATGTGACGGTAGTCCTGCATATGAAATGTCTGAATCTGACAAAACAGACAGGGGCACAGAAATCACACTTCATATATCAGAAGACTCCACAGAATTTTTACAGGAATACAGAATCCGTGAATTATTAACCAAGTATTGTAAATTTTTACCGGTTGAAATAGAATTTGGTACGGATAAAGTTATGAAAAAAGTGGAAGGTGAAAAAGATAAGGATGGAAAAGATAAAGAGATAGAAGTAGAAAAACCCCATATCATAAATAATCCGAACCCTGCATGGAAAAGGAAGCCTGCAGATCTTAAAGATGAAGATTATAATAAATTCTACAGGGAGCTTTATCCTTTAACATTTGAAAACCCTCTATTCCATATTCATCTGAATGTTGACTATCCTTTTAACCTGACGGGAATATTATATTTTCCAAAAGTAAAAAAACATATAGAAGTACAAAAAGATAAGATACAGCTATATTCAAATCAGGTATTTGTAACTGATTCGGTAGAAGGTATTGTACCCGATTTCCTCACTTTGCTTCATGGTGTTCTTGACTCACCTGATATCCCACTGAATGTTTCCCGATCATATCTCCAAAGCGACCGAAGGGTAAAACAGATATCCAATCATATAATGAAAAAAGTAGCTGATAAACTTGAAGAATTGTTTAAAGAAAATCGTAAGGACCTGGAATCAAAATGGGATGATATTAAAATTTTTATTCAATATGGAATAATCTCAGAAGAGAAGTTCTATGAGCGTGCAAAAACTTTCAGTCTTTTCAAAAACACTGAAGGGAAATATTTTACATTTGATGAGTACAAAAAGCATATCAAAGATGCACAAACTGATAAGGATAAAAAGCTTGTTTATCTTTACACAAACAATATAGAAGAGCAACAACTTTATATTCAAAATGCAAAAGAAAAGGGATATGATGTTTTAGTAATGGATGGGCCTATCGACAACCATTTGATAAATATGCTGGAACAAAAATTTGAGAATTCTTCTTTCGCTCGTATCGACTCAAATACAATCGACAAACTTATCAATAAAGAGGATGCTATTACTTCAAAACTTAATGAGGAAGAGCAAAACAAGATCAAAGAAATTATCGAAAAAACTATAGATAAGGAAAAATTCAATGTCGTTTTCGAAAGTTTAAGTGAGACAGATATTCCTATGATAATAACACAGCCGGAAGTAATGCGCAGGATGAAAGATATGTCAGCAATGGGTGGCGGTGGAATGGATTACTTTGGTACTATGCCGGATCAGTATAATCTTGTTATAAACTCAAATCATCCTGTTATTACACGTATTCTCAAAGAAAAAGATGAGAAAAATCAAAGTGAAATTATCAGACAAACAAGTGATCTTGCCAAACTAACACAAAACCTACTAAAAGGGCAGGATTTAACAGACTTTATTAAAAGAAGCGTAAATAATATTTGATGTTTTTTTTATAAAAAGATGTAATTTTAATTATTTTTGTATATTAGCATACTTTTTTGTCAAAGCTCTACGAAGTAAATCTTCATAGAGCTTTGATTTTCAATAGACTTCGTTCCTTGGCAGCATTATGCATTTCAATGTTATCAGATTTATAACAAAATAGCAATCTTAATAGAATACAAAAAATTTTTATTATGCAAACTACTAAAAGCTATTTTACAAAAGAGCAACAAAATGATATTAAACAGGCAATTTTAAACGCCGAGCTTGATACATCAGGAGCAATCAGAGTACATATTGAAAATATTTGTGAAGGAGATGTAACCGAAAGAGCTGAGAGTCTTTTTAGGAAATTCAAAATGAATAAAACAGAATTACATAACTCTGTTTTATTTTATATGGCATTACATACCCGAAAATTTGCCATAGTCGGTGATACAGGTATAAATAAATATGTTCCCAGAAATTTCCGAAAAACACTCAACAGCAAGATGCTGGCCTATTTGCGGGATGACAATGTTACTCAAGGCCTTTGTGAAGGAATAAAACTTACAGGTGAAATTCTAAAAAAACACTTTCCACACAGAACAGACGATATTAACGAATTAGCTGATGAACTTTCATTTGGCAAAAAATAATATCTTCCAAATTACCAGATGCATCTATTCTATACTCCGGATATTGTTTCAGATCATTACGAACTCAATGATGAAGAATCAAGGCATTGTATAAAAGTATTACGTCGAAAAAAAGGTGACATTATCTCGTTAACTGATGGAAAGGGCAACTTATACAGTGCTGAACTAGTAAATGACAATCCAAAAAAATGCAAACTAAACATTTTTGAAATAAATGCCCATTTCGGACAAAGAAACTTCAATATTCATCTGGCAGTAGCCCCAACAAAAAACATCAGCAGATTTGAATGGTTCCTTGAGAAAGCAACTGAGATAGGAATTGATGAAATAACTCCTGTTATTTGTGAAAATTCTGAAAGAAAGACTCTTAATCAGAACAGGATGAAAAAAATTCTTGTCGCTGCACTAAAGCAATCCCTGAAAGCTTATCTTCCAAAACTAAATGAACCTCTGCATTTCAACGACTTGATAAAGAAACAATCCCAAATAAAGAAATACATTGCCTACATTGATGATGATGTGACGCTAACGCTGAAGAACGATTATCAAAAAGGGGAAGACGTGTTACTACTGATTGGACCCGAAGGTGATTTCAGCCCAAACGAACTGAATCTGGCCAAACAAAATAATTATTATCCAATAAGCTTAGGCAAAAGTCGTTTAAGAACGGAAACAGCTGCGGTGGTTGCATGTAGCACAATACATTTGTTGAATGAATAGTGGTTAGTGGTTAGTGGTTAGTTAAAAAAATGAAAAATATGAAAACACATAAGCTCTACATTTTAGTAATTTTGTTAATCTGTACTTCCCTATCCTCTGCACAGGATAAGTACCAAATAGCACTGCTTAAATACAAAGGAGGCGGTGACTGGTATGCTAATCCTACTTCATTACCTAACCTTGTCAAATTCTGCAATCAAAATATCGGTACAGATATCGATGAAGCTTATGCTACCGTTGAGGTCGGTAGCCCTGATATTATCAATTATCCGTTTATTCATATGACCGGGCATGGCAATGTTATTTTCTCTAGACAAGAAGCTGAAAACTTGCGTAACTACCTTATTGGAGGAGGGTTTTTACATATTGATGACAATTATGGTATGGATAAATTTGTCAGACCACAGATGAAGAAAGTTTTTCCTGAGCTTGATTTTGTAGAACTCCCCTTTGACCATCCGGTCTATCATCAAAAATATAATTTTAACAATGGCTTGCCCAAGGTGCATGAGCACGATAATAAACCTCCTCAGGGTTTTGGTATTATTTACCAGGGAAGGGTTGTATGTTTTTACAGCTTTGAGTGTGATCTGGGTGACGGGTGGGAAGATAAGGCAGTGCATGGTGACTCAGATGAAGCACGTTTAAAAGCACTTCAAATGGGGGCTAATATTATTCAGTATGTTTTTATGAATTAATTCCCTAAGGATTTCAGCTGCTCTTCTATCACTTGTACCCTAGCTTCGGCATCAGACTTTTTCTTCTGCTCATTTGCAACAACCTTTTCAGGAGCATTATTTACAAATCGCTCATTACTAAGTTTCTTCACCACAGAGCTCAAAAAGCCCTTGGTATAGTTCAATTCATCTTTAAGTTTCTTTATTTCTTCAGCAGTATCAATGGATTCAGTCAGTGGGATATAAAACTCCGTTGATTTAACAACAAAAGTTATTGCTCCTTCAATTTTTTCTTCTGTATATTTTATATCGCAAAGGTTACATAACTTCGAACAAATACTATCAAAATCAGTTATCGGTTTCTCACTGAAATTCTTTTTAACGTACAGCTCAATTGCATCTTTGTTCCTGATATTTTTCTCACTACGTATTTTCCTGATAGCAATAATCACTTCTTTTGCATATTCAAACTGATCAAGAATAATTTGGTCCACTTTTTCCGGCAAAGGTAAATCAGAAACAATTATGCAATCTTCTTCCTCTTTGTCATTTAATTGATGCCATATCTCTTCTGTTATGAATGGCATAAAAGGATGTAGTATCTTCATTAGTTTCTCAAAAAAGTCAATTGTAGCATTAAGAGTATATTTATCAATATATTTTTTCTCATCCTTCGCATATCCTGTTGGTTTGATCATTTCCAGGTACCACGAACAGAAATCATCCCATATTAGCTTATACGCCAACATTAATGCATCTGATATTCTATACTTTTGAAATTGATCATCCAGTAATTCCAGTATTGAATTCAACCTGGAATCAAACCACTTAATTACAGTCTTTGATGATTCAGGCTGATCAAGATTTTCATCAACATCCCAGCTTTTAACAAGACGAAATGCATTCCATATCTTATTACAAAAATTCCTGCCTTGTTCACAAAGCATTTCATCAAAAGGCAGGTCGTTACCGGCAGGTGATGTTAATAGCATTCCTACTCTCACACCATCCGCTCCATATTTATTCATTAATTCGATAGGGTCAGGAGAATTCCCAAGAGATTTTGACATTTTTCTGCCCATCTTATCCCTTACTATACCGGTAAGGTAAACATTTTTGAAGGGTATTTCATTTCTATATTCAAGCCCTGCCATTATCATACGGGCAACCCAGAAAAACAAGATTTCAGGTGCTGTTACAAGATCTTTAGTGGGATAATAATAATTTATGTCTTTGTTGTCAGGGTTTCTTATTCCATCAAATATAGTGATAGGCCATAGCCATGAAGAGAACCAGGTATCAAGCACATCTTCATCCTGTTGCAGATCTTCAATTTCAAGATCAGGAAGATCGAATTTATTTCTGGCCATCTCAAATGCTTCATCTTTTGACTTTGCAACCACCATTTCATTATTTGGCAAATAAAACACCGGTATTCTCTGCCCCCACCAAAGTTGTCGTGAGATGCACCAATCCTTAACATTCTCCATCCAATGACGATAAGTATTCTTAAACTTCTTCGGATAAAAGTTAATTGTATCATCCATTACAATATCAAGAGCAGGTTTTGCCATTTCCGACATTTTCAGGAACCACTGTAAAGATAATTTTGGTTCTATCACTTCATCAGTTCGCTCAGAAAAGCCAATACTATTCAAATAATCTTCAATCTTAACAATATGTCCGTTTTTTTCGAGGTCAGCAACAATTTCCTTCCTTACCCTAAACCTGTCTTTACCAATATATAATTCTGCCTTTTCATTTAGGCTTCCATCATCATTAAATATATCAATAACATCAAGACCATATTTAAGGCCAAGGTTATAATCGTTAAGATCATGAGCTGGTGTTATTTTCAGGGCACCGGTACCGAATTCCCTGTCAACATATTCATCAAAGATCACAGGGACACTGCGGTTTAAAAGAGGAACAAGAACCCTTTTCCCTTTCAGGTTGTGATAACGTTCATCCTCAGGATGCACGCATAAGGCGGTATCTCCAAGTATTGTTTCCGGGCGGGTCGTGGCAACAGTAATCCATTCATCCTCCTCCCCTTCTACTTTATACTTTACATAATACAATTTTGACCGAACTTCCTTATGTATCACTTCTTCATCAGAGAGAGCGGTAAGAGCTTTAGGATCCCAGTTTACCATTCTAACACCTCGATAGATAAGTCCTTTATTATAAAGATCTATAAAAACATCAATCACTGATTCATACAGATCATCATCCATCGTAAACTTTGTTCTTCTCCAATCGCAAGATGCACCAAGTTTTTTTAATTGTTCCAGGATTATGCCACCGTGTTTGTTTTTCCATTCCCAGGCCTTCTCCAAAAATTCTTCCCTGCTGATATCAGTTTTTTCAATTCCTTCTTCCTTAAGCTTTGCAACGATTTTTGCCTCTGTTGCAATGGATGCATGATCCGTCCCGGGCACCCAGCAAGCATTTTTTCCCTGCATTCTTGCTCTTCTTACAAGAACATCCTGTAAAGTATTATTCAACATATGTCCCATATGCAATACACCGGTAACATTTGGTGGTGGTATTGCAATACAAAAAGCCTCTCTGTCATCCGGCTCAGATATAAAAAATCCTCTCTCCATCCAGTACGAATACCATTTGTCTTCAGTTAATGAGGGAGCATATTTTGAAGGAATCTGCATAATTTATATTTTTTCTGTAAAATTTTCGGTAAAAGTAGTAAAATTTGAGCTTCATAAAAAGTTCATTAAGTCCTTATAAAAAGAAGCGGTCTGACAAAAACATGCCAGACCGTTTAAACTTCAGAATGAACTAATCTTCAGAGTTTTTTGCGAATACCTCGGAAGAGACTAAACTTTATCTTGATATCACCATCACACGCGATTGTGAAAAGTCTTCATTATTACCTGTTACAGTGATCTCATAAAAATATATTCCTTCAGTAAGATTACTTCCGTCAAATTTAATTTTATAAT
>JAIOTT010000365.1 GCA_021106655.1 Bacteroidales bacterium | reverse complement strand
TGTTGAGTTTCCTGAAATTGACACAGGATGGATCGTTGGAAATTCCGGAACTATTCTCTATACTCATAATGGAGGCTTTTGCCCGGTTCCACCAATTACATCTAATCCCGTCAGTCAGTCTGTTTGCCCGGGAGATACGGTAATCTCCGCTGTAACTACTACAGATACGGCGGTAACTTTCCAATGGTTTAAAAACAATTTGGAAATGCCAGGAGAAACAACAAACATATTACAAATTGATTCCGCTGGTATAGCAAATGCAGGCGCTTATTTCTGTGAACTATCAAATGGATGTGGAATAGCTAAAAGTAATGGAGCAATCTTGTCATTAAAAGGCCTCGCAAATATAAGCAGCCAACCCGTTAATGATACTGTAGAAGTTGGAGAAAAAGTGACAATAAAAATTACTGCTTCAGGAACTTCCATAAGTTTCCAATGGCTGAAAAATGGAGTTGAAATACCTGGTGCTACAAATTATCAATACGTTATCGATTCAGTTGTACAAGCTGACAGCGGATATTATTCATGCAGAATATCAAATGTATGTAATGTTGCTACAAGTGATGAAGCCTTTCTTAAAGTAAACGATTTCACAGGGATCATTTCAATTGAAAATGAAGCCTCATTAAAATTCTATCCCAACCCAACTAAGGGTTTGATCAATATTGAAGTTGATAATTTGATGAATGAATATATCAATGTTGAAATAATAAATTATAACGGACAAATCATCTATAAAAAGCAGTTTGGCAATAGAGTTGGCCTTATTCATGACATAATTGATTTGACTGATAAATCAAAAGGAATTTATTTCATTCGTTTCCAGAGTGGAAAAACAATGTTGACGGAAAAAATTGTTCTTTATTAAGAATTATATATCGTTTCGGGTTACGAGTTGCGAGTTACGGGTTTATTAATATTTAACTCGAAACTCGAAACCCGAAACTCGAAACTTGACTATGTTCAAAAGACTTTTCGATATACTATTTTCCATCTTAGGATTGATCATCCTTTCTCCATTTTTTTTAATCATTGCAATTGCTATCCCACTGAATTCACGGGGCAATGTCTTTTTCAAACAAAGCAGGGTTGGCAAAGACAATAAGGACTTTTTTCTTATCAAGTTCAGGACCATGCAAAGGGATGCAGAGAAATCAGGCTTTTTAACAATTGGTAGTGATGATAAGCGCGTCACAAAATTCGGACGGCTTTTAAGAAAATATAAACTTGATGAACTTCCACAGTTATTCAATATTTTGACTGGAAGCATGAGTATAGTCGGGCCAAGGCCGGAAGTAAGAAAATATGTAGACTTATATAATGATAAGCAGAAAAGGGTTCTGAAAATAAAACCAGGACTTACTGATTATGCTTCACTCGAATATATTAAGGAAAGTGAAATTCTGGCCGAAGCACAGGATCCTGAACAAAAATATATTGACGAAATAATGCCTGCAAAACTCAAACTTAATCTTCTATATATCAATGATATGAATTTCATAATTGATATGAAAATAATTTTCGGAACAATATTCAGAATATTTTAATCTTTTTTTACATATCTATCATACTGCTTTTCTGCTACTTAGTATCATATTTCTAAAGCATCATATTCGGGATCCACGCTTGAGTTTCAGATTTTATCCACTATAACTGTATACTTGTAAACCTTTGCATCTTTATTTATCTGTTTATCTGTATGGTTTATACAATTATATCATTCTGGCAAACAACCCAGAAGTTTCTCCAAATCTTTAACTTTTTCCGGAAAGCCTTGTTTGTTATAGGAAATCATAAGATTACTCAATAATCTTTTTATTATTGTTACTTCATCACATGGGCAATAAAATGATGGCTCAGAAGGTAAATTTAGTTGGGTGATAAACAATTCGACTTCCTTTGCAGTAATAACTGTTCCTTTTGTAAAAGGATTAATATAAAACAACGCATCATCTTCAGAAGAACACTTGTCATCTGCATTCTTTCTCGTCTTCGTATACGCCAGTATAAAATGACGTGGAAGATCCACACCATAAATCGGAATATCGAGATCCTGAACAATTATAAGATACAGAATACCTAAAGATAAGTTACTGCCCTTTTTGGTATCCATAAGATTATTCAAAAAATGGTTTTGGATTGTTTTAATACTTCTCCTGTTAGCTTTGAACTTATGAATATCAAAAATAATATGGTTTATCACTTTTACCTTTTCCAAGGCTGTGAGATTATCGTTTAACTCAAGCCAAACATCTTTTTTAATAACATTAATCATCTTGTCAATATCCTCTCTTTCCAACTCAGGATAAGCATATTGTGCAATTAAAAAATATCCGTCCAGCAGGTCTCTTTTTTCATCAAGAGCCCAGCTTCTGAACTCATTATAGGTATGTCCAAATTGAATTTTATGAATCAGATTTTCGATACGCTGCTGAATAATGTCATCAAAACAACTATCCCAGGTATTTTCAAGTATAGGAATTGCTGCTAAACCATATGAAAGTATTCTTTCCCTGACCTTTCCAAACATAAGCTTGTTTGGCTCATCAAGCAAACTGATCAAAGCATCCAGTTCTTTATCATTACTATCTTGAAAATATGACATAATTCGAGTTTTCCCTTTCAGTCAAACAATACCGGAAATTAGAAATATCAGTAAGATTTATAATTCCTATTCTGTAATTCTATTAATCAGGTCAATAATGAAATTATTCATGATCTCTTTATAGTTCTCATTAAACTCCCCAGTGATCCTGTTTGCAATAATTGCACAAATAGTGATGGTATTATGGCCAAGCATTTTACCCAATCCATATAAGGCTGAAGTTTCCATTTCAAAGTTCGTTATTTTGTAACCATTATATGAAAATGTCTCAACTAACTTATTAATTTGCGGATAATTAAGTTCCAGTCTCAACACTCTTCCCTGCGGACCATAAAACCCGGGTGAAGTTGCTGTAATCCCGTTTATCATCCCTTTGCCAAGTTTTTTTAATAATTTGGACGATCCCTTAACTACATATGGACGGGCAAGATCTGCTCCCCATTGTGTATGATTTATAAACGCTTCAGTTATCCCGTGATCCTGAATCTCATTTCCGAGTCTGTAAAAATGTATTAAACCATCGAAACCCAATCCGTATTCAGCTATTACAAAGGAATTAACAGAAATATCTGCCTGAATTGCACCGGAAGTACCCAGACGGATAATATCCAAAACCTTATTTCCCTCCTTCCTTTTCCTCGTTTTAAAATTAATGTTTACCAGTGCATCCAACTCATTAACAACAATATCAATATTATCAGTTCCTATTCCTGTAGCTAGTACAGTAAGTCGTTTATTTTTAAATGTTCCGGTATGAGTAACGAATTCCCTGTTTTGAATTTTTATTTCAATCTTATCGAAATGCTGGGAAATCTGCTCTACCCTCTTAGGATCTCCTACAATAATTACAGTGTCGGCAAGGTGCTCGGGCTTTATCTTCAAATGATAAATACTACCGTCAGGATTTATAATCAATTCCGATTTTTCTATCTTATTCATATAAATGTCAACTTAAATCTCAATAATTTACTCAAGTGTCATACTAATGTTTAATCATTTTTAAAACAATAATCTACAGCCATTATCAATGCCATAAATACTACAACATCAACTGTTTACAACATTCATTCTATAAATCATAATTCTCCGTGTAACTTTTAGTCTTCTTTGTGCAACTCTGTGACATACCTATTACACAAAGAATCACAGAGAATACCCAAAGAACCTCAAAGATATATTTGAGTATATCTATTTATATATTTCAAACAATAAAGCATTTCTAATACAAATCCGAAACTTCAGTTATTTATTTCAAATTATAGAGTTTACAAATTTATGAAATATCTATAAACTTTTGGCATGCCAGGCATCTTTATTGTGACAAGAAGTAACAAAACAATACCTTTGCCGAAAATATTATCAGATGAAAGCAGAAATTATCAGTATTGGCGACGAATTACTAATTGGACAGGTAATAAACACTAATGCTACATGGATTGCACAGCAATTAAATTTGACAGGCATACAAATATATCAGATCACAGCTATTTCAGATAACAATGAACACATAAGAGATGCACTTGATGCAGCCAGGGCAAAGGCAGATATTATTCTTATTACAGGAGGGCTTGGCCCGACTAAGGATGATATTACAAAACAATGCTTATGCGATTATTTTAATACCTGTCTTAAATTCAACCAGGAGGCTTATGATCAAATTAAAGAACTCTTTCACATAAGAGGCCTCAAATTAACTGATCGCAATAAAAAGCAGGCAGAAATTCCTGAAGCTTCAATTCCAATAAAGAATGTTAATGGAACTGCTCCAGGCATGTGGTTTGAGGATCAGGAGAAAGTTTTTATTTCGATGCCCGGTGTGCCTTTTGAGATGAAATCTATGATGACTGATCATATTTTACCTAAGCTCAGGGATCGTTTTTCTTCCGAAATTATTATACACAAAACTGTTCTTACTCAAGGTGTTGGAGAATCATGGCTTGCCGAAATGATATCTGACTGGGAAAATGATCTTCCTGATAATATTAAACTTGCATACCTCCCCCAACCCGGCATAGTACGACTGCGCTTAACTACCAATGGTAGTGATAAGAAAGAATTAAAGATAATTTTAGAAAAACACATTTCACAACTCAATGAAATAATATCCGATCTTATCTTTGGATATGATGATGATACTCTTGAAGAATTGGTGGGTAAAATTCTGCGCACTAAAGACAAAACTCTATCAACTGCAGAGAGCTGTACGGGAGGATATATTTCCCACCTGATAACAAGTATTCCCGGAAGCTCTGATTATTACAGGGGTTCAGTTATTGCATATTCAAATGAAATTAAGGAAAGAGAATTGAGTGTTAAAAAACAATCAATGATTGATCATGGTGTAGTAAGCGAAGAAGTTGTTGTGCAAATGGCTCAGGGAGCTCTGGGAAAATTCAATACCGATTATTCAATTGCAACTTCCGGAATTGCAGGACC
>JAIOTT010000017.1 GCA_021106655.1 Bacteroidales bacterium | reverse complement strand
TTCGTTTCGGGAATATCTTCATATGACAGGTGTGTTAGATTTGCAAGCTATTACCTTTAATGAAGTTATTGAGAATCATAGTGAAATTGCTTCTGAAATTACTTCAAAGTTCCCGGTTTTAAAGCACTTTAAAAATTATCTTAAAAAAGGATTTTATCCATATTTTCTAGAGGCTCATCGTGATTATCTAACTACATTACAGCAAATCATAAGGACAATAATTGAATCAGACTTGAGATTTATTGAAAATTTTGATGTAGCAAAAAGTCAGAAAATGCTTACACTTTTGAGAATATTGGCCGCATCATCTCCTTTTAAACCAAATATTTCAAAAATCAGCGAGAAAATCGGTCTGCATCGCCATACAGTATTGCAGTATCTTCAATACCTCGAAAAAGCGAAACTCATAAGACTACTAAACCAGACTAATAAATATATCAGCAGATTACAAAAGCCCGATAAGGTATTTCTTGATAATCCAAATTTGTTTTATGCATTAAATCCTGAAATGATCAATATAGGAAGTTTACGGGAAACCTTTGCACTAAACCAATTATCTGTAATGCACCCGGTGTTTTTACACAATAAGGCAGATTTCATTGTTGATAATAAACATATTATTGAGATCGGTGGTAAGAATAAAGACTTTCACCAAATTAATCAATTGGAAAATGCATTACTTTTTGTTGATGATATTGAAATTGGCTACAAAAACCGTATTCCTCTATGGCTACTTGGACTTCTATATTAAAGGATCAGGCACACTCATCTTGCAACCACCATCTTCCTGACAAGACGTTTTCCTTCAAATTCTATATAATAATAATATATCCCTGAAGGTATTTGTTCCAGGTTGAGGATAATTTCATGTTTTCCCTGGCTAACACTCATTGTTTTGTGATAGAACCGTTGTCCGAGATTGTTAAGGACTTCAAAGTTAATTTCTCCTTGTGAGGGTATTGAATAGTATATTATTGATTTTCCATTTGTAGGATTAGGAATATTTTGTTCAAGAGAGAATCCTTCAAGTGTATTTTCATCAATGTCTGAGAAATATGATTCAAGTATTATTTTTATTGTATCATTAAGCAAATAGCCATCACCGCTTAATTTTGTGTAAACGAGAAAATAGAAAAATCCCACATAAGGATGATTAAAATTGCTGTTGAATATATAAAGCATAGAATCACCCGGGGCAAGATTTCCTATCCATGTTTCTGTAGGACCAACAATAGTTCCTGCAGTATATTCTACCTCAGTGGATTTTATGGTGTCTCTACCAAAATTCTTAATCCACACTGCAATAGTTGTATCCATACCGTAAACAGTTTGTTGAAGTGGATACTCTATACTTAGTAATCCGGCATCTTTATCTGGTGGTATCACTTCTATGCTATCACATGTACTATTATTAAATAAATACGAGTCATTGCTAACATCAGTGAAAGCACAAAGATTAAATGAATTAACAGGAGGGATTATCAGAGGGAATGTATATTCAAAAGTAGAATCAGGTTTTAAAGTCCAGTTAGTCCATATTTTGTTAACACTTCCCTGGTTATTGATTTTATATCTTATAGGAATAGTGTCGAGAGCATCAAGGCCGAAGTTTTTAACACGGATTTTTACTTGTATATTATCTCCTTTTATTATTGGACTAACAGGCTCAATAATGGAAATAACTCCTGCATCTCTTGGGATTTTTGGTGTTGTTATCCTGAAGTTGTCAATAGCCCAACCATCTCTATTTGTATTAGCTGAGTTATTTGCAGCAAAAACAAAACGGAATTGTGTTATTGCAGCAAAATCACTAATAGCTTTAAGGTTATATGCTGAGAGTTTATATCCCGGGCCTGCACCCATGTCTGTCCAGATATTTTGAGTTGAATTATACCAGTTAATGGCATTTGTATCATTTGGCATCCCTAATATCCTCCATCCGGAAGTACTTAAATACTGGATATTTCCACCATCACCAGATTGAGCATGGATAAAATGCCGGAAAAATAATGAATCAACACCTACAGCACTCAGGACATTGAATTTTGGGGAGTATAAGTAACTGTATGTGTTGCTTTCGTAAATATCATCGAGATCCGTAGCCCAGACATTTGGTTGAGAATAGGGATAATTGATGATATTTGCATCCGGTTCACCTCTTTCCCACTGTGTTGGAACTGAATCGGCCCACCATAAATTTACTGCACCGTCAAAATTATCAGAATAAGGAGGAGTAGTTACAAACGCCCCAAAAGTAAGCGAACACCTGCTATCATTAAAAGTATTGCTGTCACCGGCAAGAATAGTATAAGCACAGATGAAATTATCTCCAGGCAGTATTGTATGGTTAGCCAGCATAATATTTAATACTGCTCCCGGTGGGATCATTGATGTATAGGATTGAATAATTGGAGGACCACCATTAACCTCGTAAGCAATTTCGAGGTAATTAATAGGATAGATTCCAAAGTTTTGCACTTTAACTTCTACCGGAACCGAAGATCCGGAATTATACAGGGAAAATGGTTGGAGAACATCGATTACACCTGCATCTTGTGGGATCAAAGGAGCCATCATCACCAGGTAATCCTCAGTTTCACCATATGTATATGTTCCACAAGGCATGGCATTAGTGTATCTGTCAAGTACTACTCGCATCACTGTAACACCTTGCGAGGCAGTGACGGGTATATAAACATTGCCGGCAATAGTTGTTGAACTGGAAGATGTGATACCACCAAAGGCATTTTCGGAGATAGCATCAAAAATACCATCACGATTATAATCAATATATACATTAATATAACATGCAGATGTGGAAGATGATGCTGATATCTGGCTAACAGACATAAAATAAGTCGCTCCGGGTGCTAATAGGACAGGAGGAAGATTTGTAAAATCAGAATATCCATTTGTAGCTGTGGGGTTACTTAGTACCGGAAGTGGGTATCCATTATTGAGATTGGATATAGTAACGTTTCCAATATCTTCGTATGAGCTTGGTGTTGTAGCATAAGATGGACAGAAAATAAGCATTTTGTTTTCAATTGATGCATATGCTGTATCATTTAGAGGAGTATTATCTCCGGGATAGGTAAGGTAGGCTTTGAAGTTATATATGCCGAAAGAGGCCAGATTAGCATCCTTTGAAAAAACATGTATGAGGGTATCTCCCTGCTGAAGAGTTGAGTAGATTGTGTCTGTAACAGGAACTCCTGCTCCAATAACATATGATACCGGGAAATATGATACAGGCTGTATTCCATAATTTTTTATCTTGATCTTTACTATTTCAGAGCTAGTAAGATTAAAATCAGTTACAGGTTCTACTATTGTAACAACACTCACATCATACGGAGGCACTCCACCTACAAATACAGTATCAGGAACCCTGTTACTTGCGCAGCCATTACCTCCAGCTGAAGATAGTCCGGGATTAATGGTGCCTATAGTTTGTAGTGGGCCGCCAGTGGCTGAAGGTACCCAATCGGAAGCATTATTATTATCCGATATTGTTCTGATAACACCTGCCCGTCCTGAAGATGAAGCAATGTTGCCTGACCAGTCCGCAGGAGTTACACCTGAAGTGCCATTAGAAAACAGATAAGAATTAGTAGCCACAGCATCCACTATCAGGCCTGCAGGGTCCTGTATGTAATACCCCACCATCGAAGCTGATCCTGTAGAATTAGTGGTAGACATGACATAGAAATTATTAGCAGGATTATTAACCGCGCCGTTTCCATAAAATGTAAGCAATAAAACTTCACCTGCATTCAAAGTTACGCCATTTAGAATAGTATAATCAACTGTCGTTCCACCTTCAAGATGCACAGTATATCCTGCCAGATCAGCGGGGGCACTTCCTACATTTGTAATTTCTAAACCATCCCAGTTGGCAACAACATCAGGAGGATAGGGATTAGTTGCACCCTGACCTGTCGTAAATTGACAGATCTCAGTAATTTTTATTTCGGGCATCCCTGATCTTGCTTCTACCCAATACACAGTATTGCCATAAAGAATAGGTGTAGTGTAATAAGGCCCTGTTGCAATTTCTATACCTCCTGCAGGAACATCAAACCAGAAAATGGAATCATTTGATATTGCATGTAAAGTTGTATTATTACCAAATGGAATATTAACATTATTCACTATTGGATCAGGTGGAACATGTGAAGATAAAACTGAATAAGTTGTTGTATCATTATTCAGTATAGGATCATTTTGCAATTCGACATAAGCAACTATTTCAAAGGTTGAATCAGTACTTGTAACAGCCAGGTCTACAGGTGTAAGAAAACTGTAATCAAGAGTATCTCCTGCAGCTATGGGAGTATTTACTGCTTCAGTTATTGTACTTGATCCTCCCAAAAGATAATAACTAGCGTTTAAGCTTCCATTAATATTATATATGCCTGTGTTGTGGATCCTTAATGTTACAGTTTCAGTTCCTAAACCGCAACCTGGTGCCGGACTGCTAATACTCACGGCTTCGGCATTAAATCTGGGGTCGCCGTAAAAGTCCTTGCAAGTATGATTATTAAACGCATTACTATCGCCGGCGAGAAATGTATATGCACAAATCAGATTATTGAGAGGGGGGACAAAAAACTGAGGCATGACTACAGTATCAGTAAGTCCGGGGGCTAAAGGGCCAAAATATTGTTGATAAACCGGTACACCATAATTAAGATCATATGCTATCGACATATAGGTGATAGTACTAGTGCCAAAATTTTTGACAACTACCTCAACAGGTACAATATCGCCTTGAGTTTCTATTGCCTGTGGATGGATTATTTGAATAACACCAGCATCAAATGGTATAGGAGGAGCTATGATCACCGTATAATCTTCTGTTTCACCATAAGAATAGGTTCCGCATGGATGAACATTTGAAGCAACAGTTGTTTGCTCCATTACAACCCTCATCGTTGATATTCCGGCGACAGCATTTGCAGGTATAGTAATATTTGCTGTAACTGTTGTTCCGGGATTAGATGTTAATTCGGCGAATAGTTCTTCTGTTGTTTCGTCAACTGTTCAATCAATATTCAGATCGACATAA
>JAIOTT010000127.1 GCA_021106655.1 Bacteroidales bacterium | reverse complement strand
TGATCAAAGCCTGCAACCTTAATACAATCGGGCATGTAGCATCAATGAGCTGAATATTATTCTTTTCTGCAATCTCGTATGTGCTCCGGGGTTCTCCGTGAGCACGTATGATCACTTTTTGATCTTTTAGGTTTTCAAGATCATTGTGATCAATAATATTTAGCCCCCTGTGTTGCAGCCTGGCAACTTCCTCGCCATTATGCACAATATCTCCCAGGCAAAATAATTGCTTAGTAGCATTAAGTTCATTATCTACTGCCTTAATTGCCCGTACAACACCAAAACAAAACCCGGAATCAGGATCAATGGTAACTTTTATCTGTTCTTTATTGCCATTTTTTTTCATGATTTGCAGTTAAAAGAAATCCGGGAAGACTAATTTAAATTCATTTCAGTTCTGAGCAGGAATTTTATTTTCTAATAAAATCTGAAAGATTAGTAGAAATAGTTATGTAATTTGGTGAACCGACAAGATGATATGTAGCACGGCTATAATTAAACTGGAATTTTTTTATTCTAAAGCCTATTCCCCAGGAAAATCCAACAGTGGATGTTCTTGTATCAACTTTTAATTCCTTTCGTCTTTGATAATTGTATCCAAAACGTACACTGAAATTTTTAAATGGCATAAACTCACCACCAATTACTATATGCCGCATAACTTTATCAGCAAAGTCTTCCAGTTTATTTTCAGGGATTTCTTCGTTTGTAATAGGGTCAATATTACTCCTGTCATTGGGGTCGTCATAAGTAAGGTCCCATTTCTCCAAATGAGTTAGAATTAAAGAATATCTGAACGGGACATGTTCGAGTTTTTTGGAAAGGGCCAGCTGTATTTCAAATGGTAAGGGTTCGCTATTGTTGCTACGATAAGATTTTAGTTGGGAGCCGATATTTTTTCCAATCAGGCTAATACAAAACTTGTTCTTTGGGTTATAATATGTTCCTGCAACATCAACAGCAATCCCAAATGATGTATAGGATTCTAATGAAGAATATATCATTTTGAAGTTCGCTCCAATAGAGAATAATGAATCAAGCAGGAGCCTTCATCTAATATAAAAAGCATATTCAGAAACCCCAATAGCACCATATTGTTCACCGCTTTCATCAGCATAAGTAAACTGCCCATAATCTATAAACTGCATTGCTGCTGTGAAGTTTCCCAATTCTTTGAAAGACCTGGAGTAAAGTGCAAAACCATAATTAACATCAGTATAATAATCAACAAAACTGAGTGAGAGATTATTATGCATATTTTTTGTTATCAGAGAAGGATTTGCAAGAGATAGATTAATATCATTATCCTTTATAGCAAGAATATTCCCTCCCATTGCCGCTATCCTGGCAGAGTTAGTCAGATTCAGAAATTCATAGGTATTATCCCCTCCTATCTGAGAATAAGTCGGAGCTTTAATACAAAGGGTAAATATAATGATCAGAATAAATCCTGTACGAATCTTCACTTGAGCTTAATTGAATTTTAATAACTAAATAACGATAATTCAAATATTTATTGTGTTGGTAAGCAGTTTCAGGTTTCAAGTTTCAGGTTTCAAGTTTCAGGTTCTGTTTACTGTTAACTGTTTACTGTTCCCTGATCAGGTTAAGAGCACTCCCCGCCTTAAACCACTTAATCTGTACATCGCTGTAAGAATGTTTGGCCTTGATCTCCTCAACTTTACCATCAGCATGGTGAAGAACAAGAGTAAAAATAGTTCCGGGAGCAAATTCATTTAAACCTTTTACATCTATCACATCATCTTCCATGATCTTATCATAATCATTTGGATTATCAAAAGTTAAAGCAAGAACACCCTGCTTCTTAAGGTTAGTTTCATGTATACGTGCAAAAGATTTAACAATCACGACTTTCACATTAAGATGTCGCGGTTCCATTGCAGCATGCTCTCTTGAAGACCCTTCTCCGTAATTTGAATCTCCAACCACTATACTTCCAATTCCAGCTTGTTTATATTTTCTTCCAACTGCAGATACCTTATCAAAGCTACCATCGAGCTGATTCTTTACATTATCAGTTTTTTCATTATAATAGTTAACTGCTCCCATCAGGAGATTATTGGAAATATTATCAAGGTGCCCTCTGTATTTCAGCCATGGGCCTGCCATGGATATATGATCAGTTGTACATTTTCCTTTTGCTTTTATGAGAAGTCGTAAGTTTTCAAAATTTCCTCCATCCCATGCACTAAATGCTTCTAATAACTGTAGTCTGTCGGAATCAGGTTTAACAACAATATCTATCCCGGAAGCATCATCCAGTGGAGCAATATAACCCGCATCTTCAACATCAAAACCATTTGGGGGTAATTCAATACCTTTTGGCTCATCAAGCTTAACTTCTTTCCCATCTACATTAACAAGGTAATCAGTAAGAGGGTTAAAGCTTAAATCCCCTGCAATCACCAAAGCAGTTACAATTTCCGGTGAAGCTACAAAACCATGAGTATTTGGATTACCGTCATTTCTTTTGGCGAAATTCCTGTTAAATGATGTAATTATAGAGTTTTTTCTGGTTGGATCATCAGTATGCCTGTTCCATTGACCAATACATGGGCCACATGCATTTGCCATAACAAGGCCTCCTATCTTATCAAAGTCACCTATCAATCCATCTCTTTCAATTGTATACCTGATCTTCTCAGATCCCGGTGTCACAATAAATTCTGATTTAACCTTCAGTTTCTTTTCACTAGCTTGTCGTGCAACAGATGCAGCACGGGTGAGATCTTCATAGGAAGAATTTGTGCAGGAGCCTATCAGTCCTACTTCCAATTTAACAGGATAATTCTTTTCTTTAACAATTTTTGCAAATTCCGATATTGGATATGCAGCATCAGGAGTAAAAGGCCCGTTGATATAAGGTTCAAGTTTTGAAAGATCAATTTCATAAAATTCATCAAAATATTTTTCCGGGGCTAAACTTACTTCATCATCTGTTCTCAGAGAATCAATTATTTTATCAGCCAGTTCAGCAATTTCTTTCCTTTCGGTTTCTTTAAGATAAATACTCATCTTATCATCATAACCGAAAATGGATGTAGTAGCACCAATCTCAGCTCCCATATTACATATTGTAGCTTTACCAGTACATGATAATGAATCTGCACCTTCACCAAAATATTCAACTATTGCTCCTGTTCCACCTTTAACAGTTAATAATCCTGCTACTTTTAAAATAATATCCTTTGACGAAGTCCATCCGCTCAATCTCCCTGTAAGTTTAATTCCGATTGTTTTAGGCATTTTTAATTCCCATGGCATACCTGCCATAACATCAACAGCATCTGCTCCTCCAACACCAATAGCAATCATCCCAAGACCACCTGCATTTACTGTATGCGAGTCAGTTCCTATCATCATTCCACCTGGGAAAGCATAATTTTCAAGAATAACCTGATGAATGATACCGGCACCGGGCTTCCAGAAACCAATTCCATATTTTTTAGCAACAGATTCTAAAAAATCATAAACCTCATTATTTTGTTTCAAGGCAAAATTCAGATCTGCTTTTGCACCAATATCAGCCTGCACAAGGTGATCACAATGAACAGTAGATGGAACAGCAACTTTCGGCTTGCCTGCATTAATAAACTGTAGCAGGGCCATTTGTGCTGTTGCATCCTGCATAGCCACCCTGTCAGGAGCAAAATTTACATAATCTTCTCCTTTTGTATAAGTA